>NZ_JBBYGR010000034.1:0-30383 GCF_038405005.1 Xanthomonas sp. JL1
CAAGCATGTCACCGTACAGATTGCCAAGCGCAGCGAGCTGCATACCTTCAAGGTCATGCCCAAGCGCTGGAGTGTCGAACGCAGCTTTGCCTGGCTGGAGAAGAACCGGAGGCTATGGAAGAACTGCGAGCGAAGGCTCAATACCAGCTTGCAGTTCATCCACCTGGCGTTCCTGGCACTGCTGCTCAGGAGATCGTGAACAGGTTCTTAGATCGGCCAACACAACGACTGCGCCCACCCAGGCAAGCGCAGTGAGCGCTCGGAGTCGGCCGGAACCGCTTGCACGCTGCGGTTCCGCAGCACCGTCCACACCCATCTGAGTACGACTCGCGAGGTTGCGGTGAACGCTCTTGCTTACTCCTGCACCGCATTGCTGGCCGCCATCTCGGCCGCCCGCAATGCCATCACCTCAGGACGATTTCTTCTTGCGCTTGGTCGACGTTTCGCGCAGCGGCAGCGGCGCTTCGGGCGCTGCACCCTCTTCGGCCAGGCGGAAGTCGATCTTGCGTCCTTCCATGCTGGCCTTGAGCACCAGCACGCGCACCGGGTCGCCCAGACGGAATTCGCGACCACGGCGTTCGCCACTGAGCGTCTTGCGGATCGGGTCGAACTGGTAATAGTCCTGCGGCAGCTGGGTGACATGCACCAGGCCATTGACCTTGGACTGCGTCAACTCCACGAACAGACCGAATCCGGTCACGCCGCTGATCACGCCGTCGAACTGGCCACCCACATGCTTTTCCATCCACGCGGCGCGATAGCGCTCGTCCACTTCGCGCTCGGCTTCGTCGGCACGCCGGCCGCGTTCGGAGCACTGCAGCGACAACGCCGCCATCTGACGCGGGGTGTAGATGAATTTTTCCGGGCTGGCACCGGTCAAGGCGTGCTTGAGCGCGCGATGCACCAGCAGATCCGGGTAACGCCGGATCGGCGAGGTGAAGTGCGCGTACGCCTCCAACGCCAGACCGAAGTGCCCGTTATTTTCCGGCGAATACACCGCCAGGCTCTGGCTGCGCAGCAGCACCGATTCCAGCAACGCCGCGTCCGGACGCGCACGCACCTTCTTCAGCAGCTTGGTGTAATCGCCGGGGCGCACCTTGCTCCATGCGGGAAGGCTCAGCTGGAATTCCTTGAGGAACTCCAGCAGGTCTTCGTACTTGCTCTCCGGCGGCCGCTCGTGCACACGGTACGGCGCCGGCACATGCATGCTCAGCAGGTAGCGGGCCGCCTCGACATTCGCGGCGATCATGCATTCTTCGATCAGCTTGTGCGCATCGTTGCGCACCAGCATGCCGGCCTGGGTGACCTCGCCGGTATTGTCGAGCACGAAGCGCACTTCGGAGGTTTCGAATTCGATCGCACCACGGTGCGTACGCGCCTTCGACAGCACGTGGTACAGCTGATGCAGACGCTGCACTTGCGGCAGCAACGGGCCGATGAAGGCCTTGGTGTCGGCATCGCCTTCGCCCACCGCCTTCCACACCTGGTTGTAGGTCAGGCGCGCATGCGAGTTCATCACCGCTTCGTAAAAACGCGAGCCGGTCACTTCGCCATCGCCTCCCACCTGCATGTCGCAGACGAAACACATGCGATCGACCTTGGGCATCAGCGAGCAGATGCCGTTGGACAGCGTCTCCGGCAGCATCGGCACCACGAATCCCGGGAAATACACCGAGGTGGCGCGCTTTTGCGCTTCGTCATCCAGCGGCGTGCCGGGACGCACATAGTTGGACACGTCGGCGATCGCCACCACCAGACGGAAGCCGTCGGCGTTGGGTTCGCAATACACCGCGTCGTCGAAATCCTTGGCGTCTTCGCCGTCGATGGTGACCAGCGGCATCTGCCGCAGATCCACGCGCCCACCGATCATCTGCGGCTCGACCACCAACGGCACAGCCGCCGCTTCGTCCAGCACTTCCTGCGGGAACTCGTGCGGAAGTTCGTGGCCGTGGATGGCCATTTCCACCACCAGCGACGGGGTCAGCTTGTCGCCAAGCACCGCGATGATCTTGCCGATCGCCGGGCGGCGCGCGTCCGGCGGCGCGATCAGTTCGCAAACCACCAACTGGCCTTCGCGCGCCTCGCCGATACCGTCCGGGGCGATTTGCACATTGCGCTGGATGCGCTTGTCATCGGGATCGACGTAAGCCACGCCGTGCTCATAGAAAAAGCGCCCCAGCATGCGCGACATGCCCCGCTCAAGCACGCGCGCAATCGCACCTTCGCGACGGCCGCGGCGGTCGATGCCGGTGACATTGGCCAACGCGCGGTCGCCGTGCATGACCTTGCGCATCTCGAACGGCGGCAGGAACAGGTCATCGCCACCGCCGTCGGGCTTGAGGAAACCGAAGCCCTCCGGATTGGCGATCACCACCCCAGCGATCAGGCTGGTCTGCTGCACCGGCGCATAGCCGCCGCGGCGGTTTTGCACCAGTTGCGCTTCGCGCACCATCGCGGCCAGGCGCTTGCCCAGTGCATCGATGCGATCGCTCAGATTGAGCTGCTCGGCAATTTCTTCAGCGGTCTGCGGGCCGTCGCAGGCTTCAAGCAGCTGCAGGATCGCTTCGCGACTGGCGATCGGCTCTGCATAACGCAGGGCCTCGCGGTCGGCGTGCGGATCCTTGAATTCGGCAGCAGCGGGCGGCGCGGCGGTCTGGAAGCGTTCCGGCGGCGGCGCAGGTGGGCCACTCTTGCGCGGATGCGGTGCGCGCGGGGCCGGCGGCGTTGGCAGGGCGGCCGGCGGTTGCGACGCAGCATTGGAAGCTTTGTCGGCAGCGCGCTTGTTGGCGGACTTGGTCGACGCGCCGGCGGCGGCACGGACCAGGAAGTCGGGCATCCAGCCTGGCAACTTCTGCTGCTCGGCGGTGCTGGACTCGCCTGCGTTGGTGGATTTACGGCGACTCGGCCGGTTGGAATCTGGGGTGTTTTTCTTTGTCATTGCTTACATGGTACCCCCTTGACGCAGTGAGATGGGCAGCAAGACCGGGTAGCCGCCGCCGATTGCCTCGCACAAACCGTTGACAAGCCTGACGGAAACCTGCAGAATCCGCCGCTCACCTGCCCAGGTGGCGGAATTGGTAGACGCACTAGCTTCAGGTGCTAGCGGGGGCAACTTCGTGGAGGTTCGAGTCCTCTTCTGGGCACCAGTTTAAAAAGACCTCCGAGCGATCGGGGGTCTTCTGGTTTTCTGGGTTCGAAAAATACGTTGTCACCGTGCCTGATTGCCGCGCGAGGCTCTCTTGATGCGCCGGGGCACGTTCGCTTTGCTTGCGTTGAATACGACCGTCCTGATCGCGCGCCTTGCCTCTTTCGACGATCGCCTCGCTTGAGGCCACCACCGCGCCCGACGCCATCTTCAGTCCCCACGCAGCGATGCGGCCACTCCAGGTTTAACCCAAGCTCGATCATCCGTGGCGCGCGCGAGGTTGCACGCGCCGGTGGCAGCACCGTCGCGCTCACCCGCTACACCGGCCTTTCGATGCACGCGCCCGAGTGCTACCTGCTTTACGGCGCAGCGGTAATCCCGGCCTCGCGCAAGGCGTGCGCCCAGATGCGGTAGCCAGCTTCGCTGGGATGGGTGCCGTCCGGCATCAGCGCTTCGGGCAGCGTGCCGTCGGCTTGCACCAGTTTCGGGCCGATATCGACCAGGCGCACTGCGGGGTCTTTGGCGTAGCGCGCGACCAGCAGCCGGTTGGTCTCGGCAATTGGCGCGCGCCGCGCGTCGTCGGCATTGCGGCCACGCGGCATGATCACCATCAGGATCAGCTTGCTGTCGGGCAGGCGCCGGCGCACTTCGCCGACCACCGCCTGCACACCCAACGCGGCTTCGGCCGGGGTGCTGGCGCGCGATTGCGCGGTGCCAGTGAGGTTATTGGTGCCGATATGCAGCACCACCCAGCGCGGATCCAGGCCATCGAGTTCGCCCTGGCGAATGCGCCACAGCACGTTTTGCGTGCGGTCCCAGCCGAAGCCCAGATTCAGTACCGGCCGCTTGCCATACAGCCATTGCCACGATTCAGGCCCACTGACCCGGGTGGCCTGCGGCGGCCCGGACCAGAAGTGCGTGATCGAGTCGCCGATCATCACCACCTCCGGCTTCAAGCTGCGCGCTGCTGCCAGCGCTGCGTGGTGGCGCGCGTACCAGTCATAGGAATCCTGCTCCAGCCAGTCGACCGGTATCAGCGAGGTCGCTGCATCACGGCCAAGTTCGGCCAGCGGCTTGACCGGCGGCTCGCCCAGCAGCCGCGCCAGCGTAGGTTCGATCGCTTCGGCCAGCATGCGCTGCCCTTGCATGTCCGGATGCAACGCACCGGCCGACGGACGGAACCGGGTGTCGTAGAACAACTCGGTGCGCAGCTTGCCGTCGCGCTGGAAGATCGAGCTCACATCCAGATAGGTCACGCGCGGGTTGTCGCCGTAACGCACGGCCAAGCCCTGGTTGATCTGCGCATCGCGCCGCGACTTTTCGCTGGAAATATCGCTGGGCAACACACTCAGCAACAGGATGTGCGTGCGCGGCAGCTTTTGTTCGATCGCTGCGACCACCGCATCGATGCCGAGCTGGGTCTGTTCGGCGGTTTGACCGAGATGACCGGTGTTGTTGGTGCCGATGAGCACGAGTGCGACCTTCGGGTGCAGCCCGTCGACTTCGCCATTGGCCAGCCGCCATAGTACGTTTTCGGTGCCATCGCCGCCGAAGCCCAGATTGAGTGCGCCGCGGCTGCCGTAAAAGGTCTGCCAGGTCGGTTGAAAGTCTTCGTCCGGCGCCTCGGCTTTTTCGTAGTTCTGGGTGATCGAATCGCCGATCAGCAGGAGCTTGGCATCCGGGTGCTGCTTCACCTGCTCCAGCACCTGCGCATGTCGCTGCGCCCACCAAGCTTCCTGCAGACGGTCGGTCGGCACGATCGACGGTGGCGGCGTTTGCGCGCTTGCCGCAGTGCACATCAGCAATAGCCCCAAACAGCAAAGCGTGCGCGCGAGGCCAGACAGGGAAACGCGAGACGTCGTAGCGTGCGAAGACCAGGACATGCGCGCACCAGACACGGAAGAAGCGCCGATTGTGGTCTGCGCGTGCTGCCCGCGACAAGCGCTGGCGCCGCGGTGCTCGGTGGCAATGGTTTCGCGGTGAGCACGCTAGCGCCATCGCATTGTGCGGGACGCTGGAGCGATGACGACTTGGAGCGGCTAACAAAACGTAGCGAGCCGCTGTCAGGCGGGCGCGGACGCAGCGCTCAGAACCGCAGTGGACGCGTGGTACATGCCGATTCCGAGCACCGGCCGCGCCCGCCTGGCGGTGAGCGCAGTCGTTTTGTCAGCCGCTCTTAGCGCAAGCCGTTGCCGCCACGCGTCATCACCACCCGCCGGATGACCAGAGTGCCTTCGTAGATTTCGGTGATCGTGGCATCGCGAAGAGCGCTCCAGCGTTGCCGCGCGCGGCGGCAACGCTGGAGCGCGGCGTGCATCAGCGCAAGCCAGTCTCGCCGCGCGCAATCACCAAGCGTTGGATTTCCGAGGTGCCTTCGTAAATTTCGGTGATTTTGGCATCGCGGAAGTAGCGCTCCAGCGGCATCTCTTTCGAATACCCCATGCCGCCATGAATTTGCACCGCTTGATGGGTGATCCACATCGCCGCTTCGGACGCAGTGAGCTTGGCCACCGCCGCTTCGGTGCCGAACGTCTGCCCCTGCCCCTTCAACCACGCCGCGCGCAGCGTCAACAGCAGCGCTGCATCCAGCTTGCACTTCATGTCGGCGATCTTGGCCTGCGTCATCTGGAAGGTGCCGATCGCCGCGCCGAACGCCTTGCGTTCCTTGACGTACGCCAACGTGGCTTCGTACGCCGCACGCGCGATACCGACCGCCTGCGAAGCAATACCGATGCGCCCGGCATCCAGCACGCTCATTGCGGTCCTGAAGCCCTCGCCTTCCACACCCAGCACTTCATCGGGCTGCGCAAGGTAATCGGCAAACTCGATTTCGCACGTGGCCGAGGCGCGAATGCCGAGCTTGGGCTCGGTCTTGCCGCGATGGAAACCGGCACGATCGGTGTCGACCATGAACGCAGTGATGCCGCGCGAGCCCTTGTCCGGCTCGGTCACCGCGAACAACACGATGTATTTGGCCACCGGGCCGGAGGTGATCCAGCTCTTCTTGCCGTTGATGACGAAGCTGCCATCGGCCTGCTTGACCGCGCGGCAGCGCATTGCCGAAGCATCCGAGCCGGACTGCGGCTCGGTCAGCGCGAACGCACCGATGTGCGTGCCCTCGGCGATCGCGCGCACGTACAGCTGCTTCTGCGCTTCGCTGCCGTTTTTCAGAATACCGGTGCAAAACAGCGAGTTGTTGACCGAGACGATGGTGGAGTGCGCGCCATCGGCCGCGGCGATTTCGATCATCGCCAGCGCATAGCTGATCGGGTCCATGCCGGCGCCGCCGTAGTCGACCGGCACCTCGATGCCCATCAGACCGTTTTCGCCCAGCAAGCGGATATTTTCCAGCGGAAATTCGCCGCTACGGTCGAATTGCTCGGCGCTGGGCGCGATCTTTTCCTGCGCGATGCGGCGCGCCACATCCTGGATCATCAATTGTTCTTCGGTAAAGCTGAAATCCACGTCGCACCACTCCAGGCCTGAGCTGAGCCCCATTGTAGCGCCAACCATTCGCATGCGTATGTAGTTGACCGCACCTGCCGCCGGACCGAAAATATCTCCATATCGCGATATAGAGATATTCATGGATCTGGAAGACTGGTCGGCCCGCTTGAAGGTATTCGCCGACGCCACCCGAGTCCGCCTGCTGGCCTTGCTGGAGCAGGAAGAACTCACCGTGGCCGAGCTGTCGGCCATTACCCGGCTGGCGCAGCCGCGCGTGTCCACGCATCTGGCCAAACTGAAGGAAGCCGGGCTGGTGCGCGACCGTCGCGCTGGCGTGTCGGCGTATTACCGCTTCGACGAAGTGTCGCTGGACCCGGCACAGCGTGCGCTATGGCTGGCACTGAGCACCGGCAGCGACGACCCCTTGCTGCGCCAGGACGCCGAGCGCGTGGCAGCGGTGCTGGCCAACCGCGCCGCCGACCAGAATTGGGCCGATTCGGTGGCCGGCGACATGGAGCGGCATTACTCGCCCGGACGCACCTGGGAGGCCTTGGCGCGCACCGCCCTGCCACTGCTGGAAACCGGCGACGTGCTCGACATCGCCTCCGGCGACGGCGTGCTGGCCGAACTGGTGGCGCCGCACGCCACCCGCTACATCTGCATCGACACCAGCGCGCGCGTGGTCGCTGCCGCCAGCGAGCGCCTGCGCAAATTGCGCAACGTGGAAGTGCGCGAAGGCGACATGCATGCGCTGCCGTTCCCCGATGCCAGCTTCGACCTGGTGGTGCTGATGCATGCGCTCACCTACGCGGCCAAGCCGGCGCAGGCAGTGGCCGAATCGGCGCGCGTGTTGCGCCCCGGCGGCCGGCTACTGCTGTGCAGCCTGGCCAAGCACGAACATCGCGCTGCAGTGCATGCGTACGGCCATGTCAATCTCGGATTCGCCGCCAAGGAATTGCGCAAGTTCGCCGAGAAAGCCGGGCTGGATGTCTCCAGTCTGGAGACGGTGACGCGCGAGAAACGCCCGCCACATTTCGAAGTGATCTCGCTCATCGCGATGAAGCCCGGCATGGGGAGTCGGGATTCGGGATTGGTGGAAAACAAAGACACCGCTGCGCGGAGAACCGGACCATGACGCACGCACGAATCCCAAATTCCGAATCCCCAATCCCGTTTGCATTGCCGTGGCTGCATCCCGAGCGCGCGGCCAAACTCACTGCCGCGCTCGCCGAGCGCATCCTCATCATCGATGGCGCGATGGGCACCATGATCCAGCGCCATGACCTGCAGGAGCCCGACTATCGTGGCACGCGCTTTGCCGACGGCTACGACAGCGCACATGTGCACGGCCGCGGATGCGACCACGCGCATGCACCGGAAAGCCACGACCTCAAGGGCAACAACGATCTGCTGTTGTTGAGCCGCCCAGAGATCATTGCCGGCATCCACCGTGCGTATCTTGATGCAGGCGCAGACCTGCTGGAAACCAATACCTTCAATGCCACGTCGGTGAGCCAGGCCGACTACCACCTGGAACACCTGGTGTACGAGTTGAACAAGGCCGGCGCGCAGGTGGCGCGCGCATGCTGCGATGCCGTGGAAGCGCTCACGCCGCACAAACCGCGCTTTGTGATCGGTGTGCTCGGCCCTACCAGCCGCACCGCCTCGATCAGCCCGGACGTCAACGACCCCGGCTACCGCAACACCAGTTTCGATGCGCTGCGCGAAACCTATCGCGAAGCCATCAAGGGATTGATCGATGGCGGCGCGGATACGCTGATGGTGGAAACCATCTTCGACACGCTTAACGCCAAAGCCGCGTTGTATGCGATCGAAGAAGTCTTCGAAGCGCGCGGTGGGCGTTTGCCGGTGATGATCTCCGGCACCATCACCGACGCATCCGGGCGCACCTTGTCCGGGCAGACCGCCGAAGCGTTTTACGCGTCCGTCGCGCACGGGCGACCGTTGTCGGTCGGCCTGAATTGTGCACTTGGCGCCAAGGATCTGCGCCCGCACGTGGAGACGCTTTCGCAGATCGCCGACGCCTATGTCAGCGCGCATCCGAATGCCGGCTTGCCGAACGCCTTCGGCGAATACGATGAGACGCCTGAGGAAATGGCAGAAACATTGCGCGAATTTGCCGAGTCCGGCTTGCTCAATCTGGTGGGTGGCTGCTGCGGCACCTCGCCAGACCATATTCGCGCGATTGCCGAAGCAGTTGCTGATCTGCCGCCACGGCAGCGACCTGGTGTGCAGGAGTTGGCGGCGTGATGCGCACGACGCACTTACATCGCAGGTCGCGTTCCTCGTATGCATCTGCCGGAAGCAACGCTGATCCACAGGTGTTGGGTGCGTTTCATCTACAGCGTTTCTTCCCGCCGCACGCGCAGCCGTCTTCCTGCCTGGGTTTTGCATGAGCACTCCCCGCTACACCCGTCTGTCCGGCCTTGAGCCGTTGGTCATTACGCCAGACCTGTTATTCGTCAACGTCGGCGAGCGCACCAACGTCACCGGCAGTGCGCAATTTCGCAAGCTGATCAAGGAAGAACGCTACGAGGAAGCGGTGGAGGTCGCACGTCAGCAGGTGGACAGCGGCGCGCAGATCCTCGACGTCAACATGGACGAGGGCCTGATCGATTCGGAAAAAGCCATGACGCGCTTTCTCAATCTGATCATGTCCGAACCGGATATCGCACGCATTCCGGTGATGGTGGATTCGTCCAAGTGGAGCGTGATCGAAGCCGGATTGAAATGCCTGCAAGGCAAGAGCGTGGTGAACTCCATCTCGCTCAAGGAAGGCGAAGCGGTGTTCGTCGAACACGCGCGCAAGGTGCTGCGCTACGGTGCCGCCGCGGTGGTCATGGCCTTCGACGAAGCGGGCCAGGCCGACACCTGCGCACGCAAGGTCGAGATTTGCACGCGCGCCTACAAGGTGCTCACCGAGCAAGTGGGTTTTCCGCCGGAAGACATCATCTTCGACCCGAACATCTTTGCCGTGGCCACCGGCATCGAGGAACACGACAACTATGCGGTGGACTTCATCGAAGCCACCCGTCTCGTCAAGAACACGCTGCCGCATTGCCATGTGTCCGGCGGCGTTTCCAACGTGTCGTTTTCGTTTCGTGGCAACGAAACAGTACGCCAGGCGATCCACTCGGTGTTCCTGTTCCATGCGATCAAGGCTGGCATGGACATGGGCATCGTCAACGCCGGCGGCATGCCGATCTATGACGAGCTGGATCCGGAATTGCGCGAACGCGTGGAAGACGTGATCCTCAACCGACGCAAGGACGGCACCGAGCGCCTGCTGGAAATCGCCGAGCGCTACAAGGGCACCAAAGGCGCGGCGAGAGTCGAAGACCTGGCCTGGCGCGACAAACCGGTCCGCGCGCGCTTGGCGCATGCGCTGGTGCACGGCATCGACGCATTTGTGGAAACCGATACCGAAGAAGCGCGCCAGCAATCCACACGCCCACTGGACGTGATCGAAGGTCCATTAATGGACGGCATGAACGTGGTCGGCGATCTGTTCGGCGCCGGCAAGATGTTCCTGCCGCAGGTGGTCAAATCCGCGCGCGTGATGAAAAAAGCGGTGGCGTACCTGCTGCCGTACATCGAAGCGGAAAAATTGCGTACCGGCGATAGCGGCAAGTCCAACGGCAAGATCATCATGGCCACCGTCAAGGGCGATGTGCACGACATCGGCAAGAACATCGTCGGCGTGGTGTTGGCGTGCAACAACTTCGATGTCGTGGATCTGGGCGTGATGGTGTCGGCGCAGCTGATCCTTGACCGTGCGCGCGAAGAGAATGCAGACCTGATCGGCTTGTCCGGCTTGATCACGCCCTCGCTGGAAGAGATGTCGCACGTCGCACGCGAGATGCAGCGACAAGGCTTCGACATTCCGTTGTTGATTGGCGGCGCCACCACCTCACGCGCGCACACGGCATTGAAGATCGACCCGCACTACAGCGCGCCCACGGTCTGGGTGAAGGATGCCTCGCGGGCGGTGGGCGTGGCGCAATCGCTGATTTCGCGCGACCTGCGCCAGGCCTTCGTTACCGCCAACGATGCGGATTACGCGGAAATCCGCGCACGCCACCGCAACCGCGGCGATGCCAAGCGCTTGGTGTCGCTGGAAAAAGCCCGTGCGCAGCGCTTCGATGGCGACTGGGACACCTACACGCCGCCTGCCCCGCGACAGCCGGGCATCCACGTGTTCGATGACTACCCGCTGCAGGAGCTCATCGACCTTATCGACTGGACGCCATTCTTCCAGGCCTGGGAGCTGGCCGGTAAATTCCCGGCAATCCTCAGCGACGAGATCGTCGGCATCCAGGCCAGCGAGCTGTATCGCGACGCACGCCGCATGCTCAAGCGCATCGTCGACGAAAAGTGGCTCACGGCCAAGGCCGTGTTCGGGCTATGGCCGGCGAACAGTGTCGGAGATGATGTCGTCGTCCTGACCGAACCGGCGGAATCGGGAGTCAGGAATCGGGAATCGCCAAGCGATGCCCCCGCGCTCGACCATTCCCGATTCTCCATTCCCCATTCCTTGCATTTTTTGCGCCAGCAAGTCGACAAACCCGTCGACCGCCCCGACTTCTGCCTGGCCGATTTCATCGCGCCGAAAAGCAGCGGCAAACGGGACTGGATCGGTGCATTCGCGGTCACTGCAGGCATCGGCATCGACCCGCATGTGGCCCGTTTCGAAGCCGCGCACGACGACTACAACTCCATCCTGCTCAAGGCGTTGGCCGACCGTCTGGCCGAAGCATTGGCCGAGCGCCTGCATCAACGCGTGCGTACCGAATTCTGGGCCTATGTCGACGACGAAACACTCGACAACGAAGCCCTGATCGCCGAGCGCTATCGCGGCATTCGCCCGGCTCCCGGCTACTCGGCCTGCCCGGAACACAGCGAAAAACGCACCTTGTTCGATCTGCTCGATGCAGAGCGCAACGCCGACATGTCGCTGACCGAAAGTTTCGCGATGCTGCCCACCGCCGCGGTCTCCGGCTATTACTTCAGCCATCCCAAAAGCCAGTACTTCGTGGTCGGGCGACTGGGCAAGGAACAGGTGGCCGATTACGCAAAGCGCAAGGGCATCACGCTGGCATTGGCCGAACGGCATCTAGCGTCCAACCTGGATTACGACCCGGAATAACTGCGGCTACGCTGCTACTGGGCTGCAATAACCTCGGCCCTCCATCGTGGCAGGACACGTTGCAAGTACGCCCCCGCAGCCTTTTGTGCGGCCGCCATGCCGCATGACGGCGCACAGCTCCAGGCCGGCGCAAACAAGTCGGTGATCGATGTGCAGAGCTCTCAGTAAAACAGCCTGCCAACCGTCTGGCGCGGTGTCCTTCCCGATTGCAGGACCATTGGCGGCATGGATGCCGCCATCGCGCCTGCAAGGACGTACTTGCGGCGTGTCCCGCAAGCGGTGAGGGCACCGTGCCCGAGACCGACCAGACGGTTGAGACGCTGACACCAGATCGCCGGGCAAACACCCGGCGATCCGGAAACAACGCTCCGCCACTTTTTACCCCATCACACAGCCGGCCGCAGCACGTTCAAGACTTCGTAACACGCGCCCATGGTGTGGTAATCGGTCTTGCCGGCCGGACTCTTCTCATCGCTGTACTTGCGGTTGTCCGCATCCAGAATGCGATACCACGCACCGTAATGATGGTCGATCATGTGCGCCCACGAATAGGCCCACAGCTTGTCGTACCACTGCCAGTAGCGATCATCGCCGCTGCGCTGGGCCAGCAATGCGGCTGCGGCCAACGACTCGGCCTGCACCCAGAAATACTTGTCGTCGTCGCAGACTTCGCCGTCGGGATCG
Source organism: Xanthomonas sp. JL1 (assembly GCF_038405005.1). Lineage (NCBI taxonomy): Bacteria > Pseudomonadati > Pseudomonadota > Gammaproteobacteria > Lysobacterales > Lysobacteraceae > Xanthomonas > Xanthomonas sp. JL1. Next base: position 12,444 of record NZ_JBBYGR010000034.1, read on the forward strand.
AAACCGTAATACAGCCCAGCGCGCTGCGCATCCCATGAACGCTCCACCGCCACATCGAACAGATGCTGCGCAGTCGGCAGTAACCAGTCGGCCGGTGCATAGCGATCCAGCAGCATCAACAACTTGGCCCATTCGGTCTGATGGCCTGGCTGGAAGCCCCAAGGGCGGAACAGGTGCTTGGGATTGTCGCGGTTGTAGTCCCAATCGATGTTCCACTGCGGGTCGTAATGCTCCCACACCAGCCCATCGGCCTTGGCGGCCTGGCGCCGGGTCATGTTCTCGGCCAGCACCAGCGCGCGATCGAGATAACGCTGCTCGCCGCTGGCCTCGTACGCGGCGATCATCGCCTCGCACATATGCATGTTGGCGTTCTGGCCACGGTAGCCGGTGAAGTTGAATTGCGCGTCGGCTTCGTCGCGATACAGCCCGAACTCCGCTTCCCAGAAGTGCTTTTCCAGCAGCTGCCAGGTTTCGTCCATCCACGCGCGCGCCTCATCGACGCCGGCTTTCAGACCGCACGAATACGCCAGCAGCACGAAGGCCACGCCGTAGCAGTGATTCATGTCGTCTTCGACCACACCATCGCGCAGCGTCCATGCATAACCGCCGGTTTGCGGGTTGCGATGCACGTTGCGCAGATAGTCCAGCCCGTGACGCACCGCCTGCAAATACGCAGCATCGCCAAACTCGCGGTACGCCATCGCATAGTTGAAGACGAAGCGCGTACTGCTGACCAGATGCCGATGCCCGGCATCGTAGATCGAACCGTCATCGCGGAAATACTGGAAAAACCCGCCCGCCGGATCGATCGCGCGCGGATGGTAGAACGCCATGGTGTCGGCGATGTGCTGGCGCAAGACGTCAGCCGAACGGAAATCGGGTGCGGGTGTTGCAGGCAAACGGCTCATGATTGTTCCTGGATCAAAGTATGGACTTCATCGACGCTCGGCATTGCCGCGAACGCGCCCTTGCGCGTCACCGCCAGCGCACCGACCGCGGCAGCAAAGCGAATCACCTCGTTGATGGCCGCCGGATCGCCGCAAAGCTGCTCCAGCGACGACGCGCGCGCGGCCAGCTGATACAGCAGGCCACCGACGAATGCATCGCCAGCGGCGGTGCTATCGCGCACCTGCACGCGGAATGCCGGCACCTGGCCGGAATCGGTGCGTGTCTGCCAGTGCACCGGCCCGCCGCCATCGGTGACCAGCAACCAACTGGCGCTGCCTTGCCACAGCTTTTGCGTCACCGCACTGGCATCGCTATCGAGCGTCCCCGCCAGATAGTCGAGTTCTTCGCGCGAGAGCTTGACCACATCGGCCAACGCCAGCGCATCCCACAGCAACGGCGCCGGATCCACATCCTGCGGCCACAGCATCGGGCGCAGATTCAGATCCAGGCTGACAATGGCACCATCGGCGCGCGCACGGCGCATGCCATCGAGCGTGCATTGCGCAATCTCCGGCTCGGTCATGCTGTTGGAACACACATGCAATACCGCTGCCTGCATAAACCCGTCGGCAGCGAAGTGCTCGGGACGGAACAACAGGTCTGCTGCCGGCGGGCGGTAGAAACTGAAGCTGCGCTCGCCCGCTTCGTCCAGTGCGACGAAGGCCAATGCAGTCTTGGCCTGATCGGTGCGCACGATGCCATCAGTCACCACGCCGGACTGCTGCAAGCTCTGTAGTAGGAAATCACCGAACATGTCGCGCCCGAGCATGCCGACGAAATGCGCAGCGCCACCCAGGCGCGCCACCGCAACGGCGACATTGGCCGGCGCACCACCGGCGTATTGCGCGAAGGTGCGGGCCTCGGCCGGGCTGGCCTGCGGCAACGCCAGCATGTCGATCAACGCTTCGCCGAAACACACCACCTGATGCTTGGCCGCACTCATGCGCGTGCCTCCACCAGTGCACCGCGCAAACGCGAGCCCCAGATACCGTAGAACACGATGTACAGGTAGCACAGCAGCGGCAGCACGAACGACTCATGCAGGCCGATGCTGTCGGCAAGCAGCCCTTGCAGATACGGCACGATGGCGCCACCGACAATGGCCATGATCAACAGGCTCGACGCGCGACCGGTCAGCGGGCCAAGCCGTTCGATGCCCAGGGTGAAGATGGTCGGGAACATGATCGAATTGAACAGGCCGATCGCCGCCAGCGCGTACACCGCCAACATGCCGCCGCTGGCCATGGTCAGGCCCAGCAACACCGCGTTGATCGCAGCGAACACCGACAACAACACGCGTGGCGACAATGTGGCCAGCAGCGCCGAGCCGATGAAACGGCCGATCATCGCCAGGGTCCAGTAGGCCGACACATACTTGGTTGCCTCACGCTCGGTGAACCCACCGATCTGCGGCAGCGAGAAGTAATTGACCATCAGGCTGCCGATCGCCACTTCTGCGCCGACATAGAAAAAGATCGCCAGCACACCGAAGCGCACATGCGGATGACGCAAAGCATCGAGCAAGGAATGCTTGCTCTCGTCCTTGCGCGCGCTTGCATCGGTCAATGCCGGCAGACGGAACAGAAACACGAAGATCGCCAGCAGGAACAACACGATGCTCAGCCCGATATAAGGACCTTGCACGGCCTGCGCTTCCTGCACGCGATAGGCGAGCTGCCCAGCTTCCGGCAAGGCTTTCAGTTGATCGCCGCTCATCACCGTGTTGGACAGGATCAACCAGCCGCCCAACAGCGGTGCGATCGCAGTGCCGAGCGAATTCAGCGCCTGCGCCAGGGTCAAGCGGCTGGAAGCGCTGCGCTCCGGACCCAGCAAGGCAACGTAGGGATTGGCAGCGACCTGCAAGATGGTGATGCCGGTGGCCAGCACGAACAATGCGCCGAGAAATGCGCCATACACGCGCAATTCCGCCGCCGGCCAGAAGCCCAGCGCGCCCACCGCCGCCACCGCCAATCCGGCCACGATGCCCTGCTTGTAGCCAAACCGATTCACCAGCCAACCGGCAGGCAGCGACATCAGGAAGTACGCACCGAAGAAGGTGAATTGCACCAGCATCGCCTGCGCGAAGTTGAGCTCGAACACCGCCTTCAAGTGCGGAATCAGGATGTCGTTGAGGCAGGTGAGAAAACCCCACATGAAGAAGATCGTGGTCACCACCGACAACGCGACGCCGTTGTTGACGGCCGCCTTGTTGCCACTGGGCACGGAGGATTGCGTGGAAAGGGAAACCATAGGGATTGCCTGGTCAGCGGCCTGAGGCCTTGGTGGGGGAATGGGCGAATGGACTGCTAGGGGGAGGTGATGACATGCGAGCTACGGGCGCGCAGGCGCTGCTTGCGCGAATTTTCAGGGCGACTGCTGCGGTCAATTGCTGCGCGGCGAGCTCGGGGCTACCGATCCGCTGCAATACCAGTTGCGCGGCCTGTCTTCCGCGCGCACGCGGGTGTGCGGCCAGGGTTGTCAATGCAGGCGTGAACAACGCTGCTTCGGCGATGTCGTCGAAGCCGGTCATCGCAAAGTCGCGGCCTGGCAGGATGCCGTGCTTCGCCAACGCCGCCATCAAGCCCAGCGCAACGCTGTCGTTGTAGCAGACTGCCGCAGTCGCAGCTTGCGCATCGCTGCTGAGCAAGCGCACGCCACATAGTGCAGCTTCCTGGCGATTGGGTGCCGCCTCGAAGTACAGGGTGTCCAAGCCTGCTTCCTGCATCGCGCGCGCATAGCCTGCGCGACGCTGGCGACATGAACTGGATGCAGCATGCCCACCAAAAAACACGATGCGCCGATGCCCTTGCGCGATCAGATGGGTGCACGCCAGAAACGCGCCCTGCGCATTGTCCAACGCCAGCAGATCCCACTGCGCGCCTTCTACCTCACGGTTGAACAGCAATGGCGGCAAGCAGGCGCTGGAGACGGTGCAGCGGCTGTTGCCGGTGCTGTGCCAGGACCCATGGCCTGACCCGGACCAGGTGGTGGCCATCGCCAACAATACGGCGGCAAGCAGGCGCTGGAGACGGTGCAGCGGCTGTTGCGGTGCTGTGCCAGGACCATGGCCTGACCCCGGACCAGGTGGTGGCCATCGCCAACAATAACGGCGGCAAGCAGGCGCTGGAGACGGTGCAGCGGCTGTTGCCGGTGCTGTGCCAGGCCCATGGCCTGCCCCCGGACCAGGTCGTGGCCATCGCCAGCAATATTGGCGGCAAGCAGGCGCTGGAGACGGTGCAGCGGCTGTTGCCGGTGCTGTGCCAGGACCATGGCCTGACCCCGGACCAGGTGGTGGCCATCGCCAGCAATGGCGGCGGCAAGCAGGCGCTGGAGACGGTGCAGCGGCTGTTGCCGGTGCTGTGCCAGGACCATGGCCTGACCCCGGACCAGGTGGTGGCCATCGCCAGCCACGATGGCGGCAAGCAGGCGCTGGAGACGGTGCAGCGGCTGTTGCCGGTGCTGTGCCAGGACCATGGCCTGACCCCGGACCAGGTGGTGGCCATCGCCAGCAATGGCGGCGGCAAGCAGGCGCTGGAGACGGTGCAGCGGCTGTTGCCGGTGCTGTGCCAGGACCATGGCCTGAGTCCGGACCAGGTGGTGGCCATCGCCAGCCACGATGGCGGCAAGCAGGCGCTGGAGACGGTGCAGCGGCTGTTGCCGGTGCTGTGCCAGGACCATGGCCTGACCCTGGACCAGGTGGTGGCCATCGCCAGCCACGATGGCGGCAAGCAGGCGCTGGAGACGGTGCAACGGCTGTTGCCGGTGCTGTGCCAGGCCCATGGCCTGACCCCGGACCAGGTCGTGGCCATCGCCAGCCACGATGGCGGCAAGCAGGCGCTGGAGACGGTGCAGCGGCTGTTGCCGGTGCTGTGCCAGGACCATGGCCTGACCCCGGACCAGGTGGTGGCCATCGCCAGCAATGGCGGCGGCAAGCAGGCGCTGGAGAGCATTGTTGCCCAGTTATATCGCCCTGATCCGGCGTTGGCCGCGTTGACCAACGACCACCTCGTCGCCTTGGCCTGCCTCGGCGGACGTCCTGCCCTGGATGCAGTGAAAAAGGGATTGCCGCACGCGCCGGAATTGATCAGAAGAATCAATCGCCGTATTCCCGAACGCACGTCCCATCGCGTTGCCGACCTCGCGCACGTGGTGCGCGTGCTTGGTTTTTTCCAGAGCCACTCCCACCCAGCGCAAGCATTCGATGACGCCATGACACAGTTCGGGATGAGCAGGCACGGGTTGGTACAGCTCTTTCGCAGAGTGGGCGTCACCGAATTCGAAGCCCGCTACGGAACGCTCCCCCCAGCCTCGCAGCGTTGGGACCGTATCCTCCAGGCATCAGGGATGAAAAGGGCCAAACCGTCCCCTACTTCAGCTCAAACACCGGATCAGGCGTCTTTGCATGCATTCGCCGATTCGCTGGAGCGTGACCTTGATGCGCCCAGCCCAATGCACGAGGGAGATCAGACGCGGGCAAGCAGCCGTAAACGGTCCCGATCGGATCGTGCTGTCACCGGCCCCTCCGCACAGCAATCTTTCGAGGTACGCGTTCCCGAACAGCGCGATGCTCTGCATTTGCCCCTCAGCTGGAGGGTAAAACGCCCGCGTACCAGGATCGGGGGCGGCCTCCCGGATCCTGGTACGCCCATCGCTGCCGACCTGGCAGCGTCCAGCACCGTGATGTGGGAACAAAATGCGGACCCCTTCGCAGGGGCAGCGGATGATTTCCCGGCATTCAACGAAGAGGAGCTCGCATGGTTGATGGAGCTATTGCCTCAGTCAGGCTCAGTCGGAGGGACGATCTGACCACATTACGTTGGCGGCCGAGTACCTGGCTGAGCGCCTGCGCCTGGCTGCCTTCGGCCGGCGACAGGATGATGCCCGCCGGCGTGTGCTCCATCAACGAGGTCAGCACCACCTGTTGACGCTGCGTCGATTCGCCGGTGCTGCCGAGCAGGGTCACATAACCGGCCGCGCCCAATGCTTCGTTGACACCGGCGGCGAATTCGGCAAAAAAGGGGTTGGACAAATCGTTGATGACCAGCGCGATGCTGGACGAGGTGCGCTGGCGCAAATTCGCCGCAGTACGGTTGTAGACATAATTCTGCCGATCCAGCTCGGCCTCCACGCACGCGCGCGTGCTTGCATGCACCAGCGGGCTACCGCGCAGCACCAGCGACACCGTCGCCCGCGACACACCAATGGCCCCTGCGATATCGCGCAAGGTCACCGCGCCGCGACGCGCGCGTCGCGCGTCACCACCCGCAGTGCACTCGGGTGTCGGCTTGGCGGGTGTCACGTGGCAAGCCTTGCGGTGAAAGAAAGGCGCATACATTGGCATCAAATTGGATCGATCCAATTAGGCCTTTTCCGGGCTGCCAATGCATGCGGCACTGCAACATGGACAATCCAGCGCCCGCACAGAAATCCGCGACGGCCTCGGCTCGACCATTGACTACAGTTGCCGCAACTTCTTCGCGCTCACTCGAACGCGATCGACAGCCCGATGCCGCCCTGCCAATCCGGGCTCTCCGAGGTCAGGCCACGCAATACCGACACGTCCAGCTGCATCGCATGCGGCAGCCGCCAGGCGCCGCCCGCACCGGCCACGCGCGAATGCTCACTGCCGGTGTCGAAACCCGCTTCCACGTAGCTGCTGAAACGATCACCGGAGAAAAACGTGTAATTGGGCGCGAAGGTCCAGGTGTTCCCACCATCGTCGCGCGCGTAATTGACGTACACCGCGATGGCGCGTTGCTGCGGTAGGTCCCAGGACGCGGTCACACCGAGTTCGCGCGCATAGCCGTCGCTGAAGGCCGGGCTGCCGGTCGGCACGCTATAGGTGCCCAGCGCAGCCCAATGAAAACTGTCCGAGCGCGACGGCAAGGCCACCTTTAATCCGACGCTGCTGTCGCCACCGCCACGCACCCGCGCGCCGCCGACATGCTGCCAGCGATAGCTGTCGCTCCCCAGCTGCAGCTCGACGTTCTGGAACAGCCCCAGGCGCAGCAGCGTATCGGCGGTGTATTCAGTGGTTCGCTGCCCATCACTGCGATCGGTACTCGCATCCGGCAGGCCCTGTTCCCAGGCGAAGGCGCCTGGCTGCACTACTTCCGTGGAGAACGGAATACCCGGGCGGTCGAATGCCGGTGCATCGTCTGCCTGTGCGATGGCGTGGCCGTTAGCCAGGCACAGAGCGAGCGCCATTGCGGTCGAGACCATTCGGCCTGTCATCTGCACATGCACGCAACCACGTGCCTGCGCGTTGACGGACGCCTCGGCATGGGAGTTCAAGGATTTCGACGACATGGACATACGCAGCACCATTGACAGGACGGAGCGAGCAAGAAAAGGGCAACGCCACGGCACGATAAGCCTGCCTGCATCGATCAGCAACAGCGCGCATGGTGCCGCACTGGCCGTGACCGGCTTGTATCGCGGCGCTTTGTCTAGTGTTTTCCGGGTTACCGGCTGTGGTGCGCGGTGATGGCATTCCAGGGGAAACCATGCTCAACAACACACCACACCTGCTACGCCCGGCAATTTGATGCGCGTGATGCGGAGCTGCTCTGTTGCGCCTATTCCGACTTTCGGTAACACGCACACAAAAAATGGGCACCCGCAGGCGCCCATGCACACCACACCTCAGGCGTCCCGGACTTACCAGACCAAGTCGTCTGGAACCCGATATTTGGGGTCCGCGTACGGGTCCTCGCCTGCCGGTGCGTTCGGGTCCACTTTCAAGGCGACCGATGGGGCGAACACCGCCTCAGCTTCGGCGAGCACCTCGGCAGTCACCAGCAAATAGCGACCGTTGAGTTGCAGCACGCCGAGCTCGCCAGCGTTGAGCGCCCTGAGCTGATCGGCGTTGACGTAAATGCGCTTGATCTTGCCGCCATACGGAAAGTGCCGGGCGATATCCGCAGCGGCATCATTCAAACCTTTGTCCTTCAGCAGCTCTTCGAGCTTGGCCTTGGCTTCGCGACGCAGGCGTGCTTCTTCCTGCTTCACTCGCTCGGCTTCGATGCGCTCGTCTTTCTCGCGCTGCGCACGGATCGCATAGGCCTTGGCCAGATCGATATCTTCGCGCGTGCGTGCCGGCCTGGGGCCACGACGGTCTGCAGCCGGATGCTGCGGACGCGACGCTACGCCGGGCTTGCCGTCATGCCGACGCTCGGGCCTGCCATTGGGTTTGCGCTCGCCATTGCGGTCGGTCGCTGCAGCGGCATGCGGCCGCTGCGGTCCCCTGCCCTGGCCCGGCCGATTGCCGCCGGGTCCTGGCTTGCCACCGTCGCCATGCGCACGCGCTGCAGGCCGTGCGTCGGGTTTGCGTTCGGGCTGGGGGGCGGACTTGAAGCCCAACCCAAGCAACTGGTCACGTAAGGTATCGCTCATGGCGGTGGCAATCTGCAATCAGTAGTGCGGAGGCGGCGGTTCATCCGCTGCATCGGCAAACAACGTGGAGCGCACCTTGCCCAGATCATCGAGCAGGTGGCGGATCAGTTCGGCATTGCGGGCGCCCGTCAAACGGGCGTCCGCAAGTGCTTCACTCAGTTCGTTAAGCGCCTGCTCCTGAAAGGAGAGGCGCGTTTCCAGTTCAACCAACCGCGCTTCCAGTGCCTGGTCGCGCGGCGAGAGTTGCTCATGCATGCAACGAACGGCCTCGTCCGATGGCGTAGTACGCCAGACCCGCGGCTTCGATTTCCTGCGGGTCGTACAGGTTGCGACCGTCAAACACGACGTCGTCCTTCAGTGCCTGCTTGATCTTGCCGAAGTCAGGGCTGCGGAACTGCTTCCACTCGGTGACCACGACCAGTGCATCCGCGCCTTGCAGTGCGGAAAAAGCATCGTCGCAGAAGGTCAGATCGTCGCGCTCGCCGAAGATGCGCTTGGCTTCATGGGTGGCTTCCGGGTCGTAGGCGCGCACGGTGGCACCGGCTTCCCACAACTGCTCCATCAGGCGACGGCTGGACGCGGCACGCATGTCGTCGGTGTTGGGCTTGAACGCGAGACCCCAAACGGCAAACGTTTTGCCAGCGACGCTGCCAGTGCCTTCGGTGCCGTAATGACGCTGCACCAGTTCGAACAGATGGCCCTTCTGCGCGTTGTTGACGCTTTCCACTGCGTTGAGCAGGGTCGGCTGCATGCCGTACTGCTCGGCCGTCTTGGCCAGTGCCTGCACGTCCTTCGGGAAGCACGAGCCGCCGTAACCGGCGCCGGGATAGATGAAGTGCCAGCCGATCCGCGGATCCGAGCCGATGCCGTTACGCACGTGCTCGACGTCCGCACCAACACGCTCGGCAATATTGGCGATCTCGTTCATGAAACTGATCTTGGTCGCCAGCATCGCGTTGGCCGCGTACTTGGTCAGCTCGGCCGAGCGCACGTCCATTTCCACGATGCGATCGCGGTTGCGATTGAACGGTGCGTACAGACGACGCATCCGCGCAATGGCCGCCGGCTTCTTGGCCCCGATCACGATGCGATCGGGACGCATGCAGTCGGCTACCGCATCGCCTTCTTTGAGGAACTCGGGGTTGGAAACCACGTCGAACTCATGGTCCACGCCACGTGCATCCAGCTCTTCCTGGATCGCCACGCGCACCTTGTCGGCGGTGCCGACCGGCACGGTGGATTTGTTCACCACGATCGCGGGCCCATCGATATGGCGGCCCACCGTACGCGCAACCGCCAGCACGTACTGCAGGTCGGCGCTGCCGTCTTCATCCGGCGGCGTGCCCACGGCGATAAAGGTGATTTCGCCATGCGCGATCGCCTCGGCAGCATCGGTGGTGAAGCGCAACCGGCCAGAGGCGTGATTGGCTTTCACCATCGGCTCCAGGCCGGGTTCATAGATGGGAATCACCCCACGATTGAGCCCATCAACTTTCGCCCGATCGATGTCTACACAGATAACGTGATGACCGACTTCGGCCAGACAGGTTCCGGTGACAAGACCAACATAACCGGTACCAAAGATCGCAACTCGCATGGGTGGGGGTACTCTCAGGGGGGGATCAGGGAAGGATACCCATCAGTTCAACATCGAACGTCAACGTTGCGTCAGGTCCGATCCCCTGCGTGCCGTTCGGGCCATAGGCCAAGTTGGATGGAATCCAGAAACGATATTTCGAACCGACCGGCATCAACGCAACGCCCTCGGTCCAACCGGGAATGACTTGATCCAGACCGAACTCCGCCGGCTGGCCGCGCTGGTAGGAACTGTCGAAGACCTGCCCGTTGAGCAGCTTGCCCTCGTAGTTCACACGGACCTTGTTTGTCCGCATCGGGCGCTCGCCGCTGCCCTGGCGCAACACCATGTATTGCAGGCCGGACGCCGTGGTGATCACGCCCTTCTCGGTCTTGTTCTTGGCAAGGAAGGCATTGCCTTCTTCGCGATTCTTGGCACCGGCAGCGCCCTGCTTGGCAGAGGCGAACGCCTGCATGGTGGCCATCGCTTCCTGCTGGGTCAGACGCGTGGTGCCCTTGGAGAACACGGTGCGCACCGCGTCCATCAGGATCGACAGATCGATCTCGTCCTTGATGCCGGCCAGCGACGGACCAACAGCGCGATCGCCGAGCATCAGGCCAACATTTTCCTTGGACGGTGCAGCCGGCGCGGCACCCGGCGCCACGCCCGGCACCTGCTGGCCGTTGCGGGCAGCGAGCGCGGTACGCAGTGCGGTGTCGGTGGCCTGGGTCTGCTCATCCGACAACAGCGGCTTGCCGCCCTTGAATGCATTTTCGATGGCGCGTTGCATCGCGTTCACGTCGATGTCCTGAGCAATCGGCTCGAACGAACGTGCGACGTCCATACCGATGGCGTAGCTGACGTTGTCGCGCGTGCTCTTCTCAGACGATGCATTCAAAGCTGGCTTCTCCTTGGTGGCCGCTGCGGCCGGTTGATGCGACATGGCCGGCATCGATGCCGACATTGCCACCATCAGTAACGACGCCGCCGCGCCGCGCTTTCCCATCTTCATTCGATGCACTTCCCAAAAGTGATAAAGACGCGCCACCGATGGCGCCGAATGCGCATTGTCGCATGCGCGCGCGGCGATGCGAGCGCTGCACTCAGCGCGACGGCGCCTTGAGCTCGCGTTCGATTGCGGCCAGGACGCTCGGATCGTCCGGCTTGATCTTGCTGGGGAACTGCGCAACCACGCGACCATCGCGACCAATCAGGTACTTGTGAAAATTCCAGCCCGGCGCCACGCCGGTGGCTTGGGTCAAGCGCTGATACAGCGGCGTTGCCTCTGCACCCAGCACATGCACCTTCTCAAACATCGGGAACTTGACGCCATAGGTCAACGTGCAGAATTCCTGGATCTGTTTCTCAGATCCGGGTTCCTGGCCATGGAAATCGTTCGACGGGAAGCCCAGCACGGTGAAGCCGCGGCTGGCGAAGCGCTGATTGAGCGCTTCCAGGCCTTCGTATTGGGGGGTGTAGCCACACTTGCTGGCGGTATTGACCACCATGACGACCTTGCCCCCGTAGGTAAGGTTCAGGTTGATTGGTGTCTTGCCGGCCAGCGGGCGGTAGTCCACATCCAGCACCGGAGTGCCGGCGGCAAACGCGGATTTCGCAAAAAATCCAATAAATACAATAACTAATAGACGATTTAGCAACATGAGCAAGGCCCTTCGATAATTGAGGCGGCGCACCGGTGAGGGGGTGCCATCAGTTGGGGATGACAAGCAGTTGACTGCCTGCGTGTCGGTGTTGTAGTTTAATACAACACCAGTTATCCAACGCAAGGGGAAAGCATGAACAGCACACGCGTCACGCGACCAGTTCCGCTGTTGCTGTTCGGCAGCACCCTGTTCGCCATTGGTTGTCTGGGAGCCGCTTCCAGTCAGGTGACGGAGTCCGGCGCCGATTATGGCGTGTCGGAGGCGGTTACGGAAAACGCGACAACTCCCCCCGAAGCGCGTTCCCGGCCTGGCCGGCATGTGCGCGCTTCGCTGTCGATGCCTTATTTCTCCTTCGCGCAAGCGCTGCGCCCACGGAGCTGATCATGAATGACATTCAGTGGAGCGATGGCGCTCCCATCTACCGCCAACTCAAGGAACGGGTAATTGCCATGATGCTTGATGGAATCCTCAAACCCGGCGATGCCCTGCCCTCGGTGCGCCAAGTGGCGGCCGACTACCAACTCAACCCCATCACCGTCTCGCGCGCCTATCAGGAATTGGCCGACGAGAACTTGGTGGAGAAACGCCGCGGCCTGGGCATGTTCATGACCCAGGAGGCCGCACAGAAACTGCGTGGCAGCGAACGCGAGCGTTTCTTGACTGAAGAATGGCCCGCCGTGCTGGAAAGGATCCAGCGCCTGGGACTGTCCATCGACGATCTGTTGCCACAGGGAAAAACACCATGACCGCCGTCTCCTCCGACCATGTGGTAAACGCACGTGGCCTGCGCAAGGCCTACAAGCATCGGCTCGCGCTGGACAACACCAGCTTCACCATCGACGCCGGCCGCATCGTCGGTCTGATCGGCCCCAACGGCGCCGGCAAGACCACTGCGCTCAAAGCGGTGCTGGGCCTGACCGATTTCGATGGCGAGTTGCGGGTGTTGGGGATGGATCCGCGCACCCAGCGCAACGCGCTGATGAACGAGGTCTGCTTCATCGCCGACGTGGCGGTGCTACCGCGCTGGCTGCGGGTGGGCGAGGCGATCGATTTCGTTGCCGGCGTGCATCCGCGCTTCGATCGCGCCAAGTGCGAACGCTTCCTCGCGAATACCCAGCTCAACCGCAAATCGCGGGTGCGCGAATTGTCCAAGGGCATGATCGTGCAGTTGCATCTGGCGCTGGTCATGGCGATCGACGCACGCATCCTGGTGCTGGACGAACCGACGCTGGGCCTGGACATCCTCTACCGCAAGCAGTTCTACCAGCGCCTGCTGGAGGATTACTTCGATGAGCAGACAACCATCATCGTCACCACGCACCAGGTCGAAGAGATCGAACACATCCTCACCGATGTGATGTTCATCCGCGACGGCCGCATCGTGCTCACCGCCGATATGGAAAGCGTTTCCGAGCGCTATACCGACGTGTTGGTCGGTGCCGACCATCTGGATGCAGCGCGCGCCCTGAAGCCGATCGACGAGCGCAGCCTGCCGTTCGGCAAGACGGTGATGTTGTTCGATGGCGCGCCGAAAGCGCAGCTCGCCCGTTTCGGCGAAACCCGCAATCCCGGCCTGGCCGACCTGTTCGTTGCGGTCATGAAGGAGACCTACGCATGAATGCAGTGACCAACCAAGCATCACCCGCACGCACCTTCGCCTGGCTGCTCAAACGCGAGTACTGGGAGCACCGTGGCGGCTTCGTGTGGGCACAAGTCATCACCGGCGGCATTGCCGTATTCTTCGCGCTGCTGGGCGCGGTGATCGGTGCGATCAGTGCACGCCGCAACATGGTCGGCGACAGCATCACCATGGACGATCTGGCCGAATACACGCGTAGGCTGGGCCAGGTTGGCGACGGTCTGTTGCTGGGCGGCATCGGCATCGCCTCGGTGGTCCTGGCGTTTGTGGTGTTTTTCTACGCGCTCGGCAGCCTGTACGACGACCGTCGCGACCGCAGCGTGCTGTTCTGGAAATCGTTGCCGGTGTCGGACGTGCAGACGGTGTTGTCCAAGGCCGCCTGGGCGTTGCTGCTGGCGCCACTGATCTCCATCGTGATCGGTGCAGCGGTGGGCATGGCGCTATGGTTGATCGCCATCGTCGGCGCATCGATTGCAGGCGTGCCCAGCCCCTGGGCAATGGCGACCCATTCGCACCCGTTCTCGCTGCTGTGGCTGTTGCTGAAGACCGTGCCGATGAGCCTGTTATGGGCGCTGCCGACCGTGGGCTGGCTGATGTTCTGCTCGGCCTGGGCCACCAGCAAACCGTTCCTGTGGGCAGTGCTGTTTCCGCTGCTGGCCTGCGTGATGCTGAGCATTCTCTCGGCAATGCCGGGCGTGTCGCTGCCGATCGGCTGGATCTGGTACATCGTCGGCTACCGCGGCCTGCTCAGCGCCCTGCCCGGCACCTGGTCGCCGCTTGCCGTCAGCGGCACTCTGGACAGCAGCACGCTGCAGAACCCCAGCGACCTGGTGCAATGGGCGCTGCAGCACACCAACAGCACGCTCGTTTATGGCAGCCCGGATATCTGGATCGGCGCAGCCATCGGTATCGCCTTGATCGCGGCTTCCATCTACCTGCGCCGTCGTCGCGCCGAAGCCTGAGGGACACCTGTGCGCCTGATCCTGAGCTTGGCCATTGTGTGCGCACTGCCCTCTGCCGCAGCCGCAGCCGCAGCCGCAGCGGCAGAGGAGCAGTGCAAATTCTCCGAACCACGCAGCCTGAGGTTACAGCTGACCGGCGTGAAATCGGTGCTGTTCGAGGTCGCCTCCAACGACCTGCATCTGGACGCGTTAGCGAGCAGCAGCGGAAAACTGAGCGGGCGCGCCTGTGCTGCGAGGGCTGAGTTGCTCAAGAGCCTGACCGTGACCCAGAAGCGCGTCGGCGACAAGCTGGTGGTGACCTTGCACGATGACCGCCGGTTTTCCTTCGGCAAGAGCTATTCCTACCTGGATCTGCACGGCAGCGTGCCCAACACGATACTGGTGCAATTCGACGTGGGTTCCGGCGATGCGCAGATCAACGGGGCCGCCGCAGTGAGCGCCGACGTGGGTTCCGGCGACATGACGATTCGTCACACCAAGGGCCGCGTGACCGCCAAGGTCGGCTCCGGCGATGTCGAGCTGGAAGATCTGCACGCACTGCGCGTGCTGGCAGTGGGCTCGGGCGATCTCAAGGCGCGTCAAGTGCACGGCGCAGCACAGGTGGCGAAAGTGGAATCCGGCGAGGTCAAGCTGCACGGCGTCGCAGGCAACATCAAGCTCGGCACGATCGGATCGGGCGATGTCGATATCCGCGATGTGCAAGGCAATGTCAACGTAGAGTCGGTCGCTTCCGGCACGTTGAATGTCCGCAAGGTGCGCGGCGATCTGAGCGTGGCGCGCAAAGGCAGCGGCGATATCGATGCAAGCGATATCTACGGCAGCACGCGTGTGCCGGCAGACAAATGACGGATTCTTTCAGGATGCGGGAGAATTGCTGATGAAATTGCTTGTTTCAGCGACACTTAGCGGCAACGCCGATCAGATCGGCAACAAGATCGAGGCTGAGGCAGACACTTTCAAGAACAAGGCCATGCAGGTCTGCGATCAGCTGGCCACGCTGCGCACTGCACAGAATGCAGCGGCGCAACTGGTGCCGGCATTTGCGCCGTATTCGCGCCTGACGCAAAACGACATCGACGATTGCCGTCGGTAAAGCAGCGGGCACAACGACTGCGCTCACCGCCAGGCGGGCGCGGCCGGTGGCTGGAAACCTCGTGTACTAACCATACACGCCGATTCTGAGCGCGCCGTCCACGCCCAGCTGACGACTGCCCGTTACGGCGCGGTAGCGACTCCAAACACGGCGGTTCGGTGGCTGCGAATGGCTTGGTCTGCGCAGCCGCTGGTCGATCGTCTGCACTTGGTCGTGGATCGCCGGGTAAGCGCAGCGACACGCGGCTGCATGCACGGCGATGACGCGCAGGTCGACCACATGGGCCACGCTCTGCGACATTTTGGCGCGTACTCCGCTGCTATTTGGCAGATCCACAAACCGGAGCGGGATTACACTAGTGCGCTCCCCCCAGTCCATCGATCCCATGAATAAGTTCGTGATGCTCTGCATGGCGCTTGTGCTATGCGCGCTCGCCGCCTGTGGCGACCAATCGTCCCGCCGCGCCGAACGCGGCAAGCCGCGCGTTGCAATCACCACCCAATCGGTGATGATCCGCCGTTCGCCGGCTGCAAACGCTGAAATCACGCCGGACGGCACGCTCAAGATCGACGACATCGCGCTGCCTCAGAAAGAGCGGACACGCGCCAAGTTGCAGCTGCTGTTCGGCTACCTGCAGATGTTGCGTCAGCAGGCGGTCAACGATGCTGGCCCAGATCCGGATTACAAGTCGATCAAGCTGACCGCCACGCCGGAAATCCAGCGGCTCAGTGGCGAATTGCTGGATGAAATTCCGTCGCTGCAGCCCTATCGCGAGAGTTTCAGTAATGTGCAGGCCGAACGGCACTGAGCCGGGACGTTGCGCGCAAACCGCAGGGTCGCAAAAAACAGGCCGGCGCGGGCTTGAGCGCGATGGGGCTTTATCGATCAAGCCAGTCGCGCACAAGCGCGCTCCTACACACGCAGCAGTGATCAGCCACCGCTACCGCCGCCGGCATGGATACCGCCACGCGTCAACGCGGCCGGGTCGAGCAATCGTCGCAGGTCCGCTTCGCTGAGCCCGCTGTCTTCCCTGGCCACATCGAGTACCGGCCGCTGCTCCTTGTAGGCACGCTTGGCAATCGCTGCGGCTTTTTCGTAACCGATGATCGGATTCAGCGCGGTCACCAGAATGGGATTGCGGTCCAGCGCCTCGCGGACGCGCGCCTGGCGCACCTGCAGCCCGGCAATCGCGGTAGCGGCCAACAGGCGCGAGACATTGCCCAACAGCGTGATCGAATCCAGCAGGTTGTAAGCGATCAGCGGCAGCGTCACATTCAACTGGAAATTACCGGTCTGCCCGGCCACGGTGATCGCGGTGTGGTGGCCGATGACCTGCGCGCAGGCCATCACCGTGGCTTCGGGAATCACTGGATTGACCTTACCCGGCATGATCGAGCTGCCAGGCTGCAACGCCGGCAATTCGATTTCGCCCAGACCCGCCAACGGACCGGCATTCATCCAGCGCAAATCGTTTGCGATCTTGATCAACGCCACCGCCAGCGCATTGAGCTGGCCAGACAACTCCACCGCATCGTCCTGCGCGGCGAGTCCTTCGAACTTGTTTTCCGCGCTCTCGAACCTGGCCCCGCTCAGGCTGGACAGGGCCTTGGCCACCTTGCCACCGAAACGTGGGTCGGCATTGATGCCGGTCCCGATCGCCGTGCCGCCCAGCGGCAACCGCCGCAGGCGTTTCAGCGCATCGTCGATACGCCCCTGCGCCGAACGCAGTTGCGCCGACCAGGCGCCGAACTCCTGGCCGAACGTCAGCGGCATCGCATCCATCAAATGCGTGCGGCCTGTCTTGACGATCTTGTCCAGCGATTTCGCACGCTTGTCGATGGTCTTGCGCAGATGCTTGAGCGCCGGTTGCAGATGTTCCTGCACAGCGAGCAGTGCCGACACGCGAATGGCGGTCGGCACCACGTCGTTGGAACTCTGACCGAGATTGACGTGATCGTTGGGATGCACCGCGTCCTTGCCGGCACGCGTGGCCAATGTGGCGATGACCTCATTAGCATTCATGTTGGAGGAGGTGCCCGAACCGGTCTGGTAGACATCGATGGGAAACTGCGCATCGAAGCTGCCCTCGGCCACTTGCAACGCAGCGGCCTGCACTGTCTTGCAGATCGATTTCGGCAGCAATCCAAGTTCGGCATTGACGCCGGCCGCCGCCGCCTTGATCAGGCCCAGCGCGCGAATGAAGCCGCGTGGCATCGGCTGCCCGGACACCGGGAAATTCTGCACTGCACGCTGGGTCTGCGCGCCCCACAACGCATCGGCGGGCACCTGCAATTCGCCCATGCAGTCGTGTTCGGTCCTGAAACGTTCGCTCATCTGCACTCTCCGCACACGTTGATTGTGGTGATGGATGGCTGGCAGCGGGCGTACCCACGCTGGCGAGGCTGCTTAGACTCAATTTCCAAGTGCAACACCCTCTCAGCAGTTAGGGTATGCACATGTCAAAAAGCTATCAACACCTCAGTGCGGAAGAGCGCGCAATGCTCCAGATCGAGAGGGGGCGCGGTCAAAGTGTGCGCGCGATTTCCAGGATTTTAGGCAGGAGCCCGTCGACATTGAGTCGGGAATTGGCCAAGCAGGACAGTACCACCTATTGCGCGCGCAGTGCGGGCAAGCGCTACCGCGCACGGCGTCAGCTTAGCGTC
>NZ_JBBYGR010000035.1:0-105044 GCF_038405005.1 Xanthomonas sp. JL1
TAGCGGTTGCACACCTGCATGCACCGGTACGCCGACTCGCCCACGATGCGCGCAACGGCCGCGAACGGCATCTGCTGCGACAACATCAGCACCAGCGCCTCGAACAACAGCGTGAAGCCCGACAACCGCCCAGCGAAGTCTGGCTCGACCAGGCGAACCGATCCGCCCCCAAGCTTCACACGCGGCGTGCGAACCTTCAGGTAGCACTCGTGCTGGAAAAAGTTCAGGTGCCGGTAGGTCTTGACCACGGTGTCATGAACCGGATGAAGCTCTTCTTGGCCCGATACCTTGAACCTCGTGCCCGGTTTGAAGTCCACCGGCACCGTCAACACCTTGGTCGCTTCGTCGAACTCGACCGCGCCTACCGACCACGGCGCGCCGATTCCCAGCGCCGCTTCAAACACCTTGGCCGTCATCCCAATCCCCGCGTCAGTGGTAAACCAGACGAAATCCTACCCACTCAAATTTTCAGAGAGCCTAAAAAACCAATAGTGGCATCTTCAGCCACTGGAGCAAGCTGAACGATGAAGGCGATTGTGCAAGCAGAAGCAAGCGAATGCGGGCTGGCGTCATTGGCGATGGTGGCGTCGGCGCATGGCATGCAATTGGATCTGCCCGAGTTACGCAGGCGTTTCCACTTGTCGCTCAAGGGTATCCGGCTCAACCAGTTGATCGAGATTGCCCAGACGCTGGGCTTCTCCACCCGCCCGCTACGGCTGGAAATGGAACAACTGGATCAACTCTCCCTGCCTTGCATCCTGCACTGGGATCTCAACCACTTCGTTGTGCTCGCCAAGGTTGGAAAATCGAAAGCGACGATCCTCGACCCGGCCATCGGCGAGCGCAGGTTATCGCTCGGCGAAGTGTCCCAGCACTTTACCGGCGTGGCACTGGAGCTGACGCCCACTGCCGAGTTCAAGCAGCACAAGGCAGCGCCTTCCATTTCCGCACGCCAACTCACCGGCCCCATCCGTGGGCTGTGGAGTGCGCTGTCGCAGATCGCGTTGTTGTCGCTGGCGTTGCAGGTCTTCGTCATCCTGGCGCCGTTCTACACGCAATGGGTGGTGGACCAGGTGCTGGTGTCGGCGGACCGCGACTTACTCGTGGTGCTGGGGCTGGGGTTCGGATTGGCGCTGCTGTTGCAAGTCGGCATTGGCCTGTTGCGTGGTTGGTCGGTGGTGTCGCTCTCCTCCCGGCTCGGATTGCAGTGGATGGGCAACGTGTTCGCGCACCTGCTCAAGCTGCCGCTGGACTTTTTCGAAAAGCGGCACCTGGGCGATGTCACCTCGCGCATGTCCTCGGTGCAGACCATTCAACACACGCTCACCACCAGCTTCGTCGAGGCCATGATCGATGGCGTGATGGCGATGGTGACGCTGGTGCTGATGCTGGTCTATAGCTGGAAGCTTGCCTTGGTGACGCTGCTGGCGGTCGCGCTCTATCTTGGCATCCGTGCCATTGCCTATAGGCCCATGCGCGACCGCACCGAACAACAGTTAGTGGCCGCGGCCAAGCAACAGACGCATCTGTTGGAATCGCTGCGTGGCATGCAAAGCTTGAAAGTGGCCGGTGAAGAATCGGTGCGCCGTTCCACTTACGAGAACTTACTCAACGACACCGTCAATCAGGACGTGAAGCTGGCGCGGATGTCCCTGGGCTTCAATACGGCCAGCCAGTTGGTGTTCGGCCTGGAGCGCATCGCGGTGATCTGGATCGGCGCCAGGTTGGCGCTGGACAATGTGTTCTCGGTCGGCATGCTGGTCGCTTACCTGGCCTACAAGGACCAGTTCGCGATGCGCGTGAGCGGGTTGATCGACAAATGGATCGAGTTCCGCATGCTGCGCCTGCACGGCGAGCGGCTGGCTGATATCGTGTTGACTCCGCCGGAAAAGCAGCACGCACAACCGCACGCGCTGCCACCCGCCGAGCCAAGCATCGAGGTGGAAGGGCTATCGTTTCGCTACGCCGACGGCGAGCCGTGGGTGGTCAAGGACTGCTCTTTTACGATTGCACCGGGGGAATCGGTGGCCATCATTGGTGGGTCTGGTTGCGGCAAGACAACGCTGGTGAAACTCTTGCTGGGTTTACTCACGCCCAGCGAGGGCACGATCCGGATCGGCGGGCACGATCTGCACAAACTCGGCCCGCGCACTGTGCGCGCGATGATCGGCGTGGTGATGCAGGACGATCAATTGTTTGCAGGCAGTATCGCCGACAACATCGGTTTCTTCGATACGGATTTCGACCTGGAACGGATCAAGGCGGCGGCGCAGTTGGCGGCGGTGCATGAGGATATCGCCGCGATGCCAATGGGCTATCACAGCCTGATCGGCGATATGGGGAGTTCGCTTTCGGGCGGCCAGAAGCAGCGGATTATTCTCGCGCGTGCGCTGTATCGGCAGCCGAAGCTGCTGTTCCTCGACGAGGCCACCAGCCATCTGGATGTCACCCGCGAGCGCCTGGTCAACGAGGCGGTGAAGCACTTGCAACTGACCAAGGTGATCGTGGCGCACCGCCCTGAAACCATTGCCAGCGCCGACCGCATCCTGGTGATGGAGCATGGACGGATCGTGCAAGAAGTGAAGTTGCAGCAATCGCCCGAAATACCACATCCTGAAGATCACGTCTTGAGTGCGTGAGGGCAGCCACACTCGCTGGCGCGCGATGTTCGAGCCGCTGTACGCCGTGCGCATCTGCGTGGTTCACCATCAGACCCGCCCCATCATGCAACAGGCGCCGACTGAGACAGCCGGCGCCTGTTGTGCGTCACGCAATCACGGGCATTACTTCGGCAACGGCGAGCGTCCCTGGATCGAAAACGACGCAGCATTGCCAGCGGCGCCAGTATCCGGCTGCCCACCGCCGACAAACAACGTGTAGTTGCCGGCTTCCACCGCGCGCTGCCCGCTGCGATCCACATCGCTCAACGCGCGTGCATCCAGATTGAAGGTCAGCGTGCGTTGCTCGCCCGCTGCAAGATGCACGCGCTGAAAACCGACCAGACTGCGCAACGGCGACTGCGGGCGGTCCGGATATTGCAGATACACCTGCGCCACTTCGTCGCCGGCACGTGCGCCGGTGTTGCGCACGGTGGTGGTCACCTGCAACGTGCTGCCGGCCTGCACCGCGGTGCTGGACAGCTGCGGCGCGTCATAGGCAAAGCGGGTGTAGCTCAGGCCATAGCCGAACGGAAACAGCGGCTCACCCTTGAAGTAGCGGTAGGTGCGGCCCTTCATGTCGTAACTGACGTACGCCGGCAGGTCCTTGGTGGAGCGATAGAACGTCACCGGCAGCCGACCGCCGGGGTTGTCATCGCCGGCCAGCATGCGCGCGATCGCGGTGCCGCCGGACTGGCCGGGATACCACGCGGCCACGATCGCATCGGCGTGCGTCTTGGCCCAGTTCAAGGCCACCGCGCTGCCGCTCATCAGCACCACCACCAGCGGTTTGCCCGAGGCTTTTGCCCGTTCGAGCAGCGCTTGCTGCGGGGCGGGCAGGGCGATGTCGTTGCGGTCGCCACCGTCGAAGCCGGGCACATCGATCCGCAACTCTTCGCCTTCCACATCCGGCGACAGGCCGACGAAGGCCACCACGGCGTCTGCCTGCGCCACGGCCTGCTCGGCCTCGGCCAGTTGCGCCGCGGCAGGGGCCAGCCATTCCAGGCGCACGCCCTGGTCCTGGCCGCGGTGCTCCATTTCTAGGCGAATCTTGCGCGGGCGGGTATCGTTAAAATGCAGCACAGTTTCCACGCTGCGGCCGTCGGCGTTGTGCATGCCGGCCGGCACGTGCTTGTCTTCGGCGTTGCCGGCAACCACCAGCTTGTCGTCGATATATAGGCGCACCGGGTCGTGCCCGGTGCAATCGAAGCAACGCGCCACGCGCACCGCCAGGGTGTAATCGCCAGCGCTGGGCGGCAGCAATTCGCCGCTCCAGCGCACCGCATAACGGTCGGCAGGGACACCCTTCGCCGGGGCAACCTGATCCCAGTTGAAGCTCACCGCGCGGTCCTGACGCACCACGCGCGCAGCACCGCTCATGTCGAGGTTGTCGAAATATTCGCCACGCAGCCCCGGCTTGCCATCGCTGCGCAGTGCAGTCTCCGGAATCATGCCCGGCACGCCAGCGGCCAACGGCGCACCTTGCGCATAACTCACCTGTTGCGCACCGAAGCGTTGGCGCAGGCCCAGCAGCGGCGTTACCGGCGCGGAGGATGTGCCCTGGTAATTGGCTTCCAGCGCGGCCAGGGCGTCGGCGTTCGGGCCGATCACCGCCAGCCGCGTGCCGGCGTTGAGAGGCAGCGTGTTTGCATTGTTCTTCAGCAACACGATCGACTCGGCCGCCGCCTGCAAGGCCAGCGCACGATGCTGCGCGTTGTCGACATCCTTCGCGCCCAGCCGTGCGTAAGGATCCTTGCGCGGGGCCTCCAGCTCGCCCAGGCGATAGCGGGCGGCAAACAGGCGCACCAGCGATTGGTCGAGCAAGGCTTCGTCCACTTCGCCGCGCGCGATCGCCGTGCCGAGTTCGCGATAGGCATGCCCACAATTGAGATCATGCCCGGCCTTGAGCGCTGCGGCCGAGGAGCCGGCATTATCCGGGCGGAAATAATGGAACTGGGTCATGTCGTCCACCGCATCGCAGTCGGACACCACAAACCCCTTGAAGCCCCAGTCGCCACGTACGCGGCCGTTGATCAACCAGTCGGCGGCGCACGCCGGCGTGCCGTGCAGCGAGTTGTACGCACACATCACCGCGCCGGCCTGTCCTTCGACGATGGCAGCGCGGAAGGCCGGCGTATAGGTCGCTTCCACATCGCGTGGCGACACATCGACATCGAATCCATGCCGGCCCGGCTCGGGCCCGCTGTGCACGGCGAGGTGCTTGGGCGTGGCGATCGTGCGCGGGTGGTCGAGGTCCTCGCCCTGCAGGCCGTGGATAAAGCCCACTGCCATCTGTCCGGTGAGGAACGGGTCTTCGCCGTACGTTTCCATGCCACGGCCCCAGCGCGGGTCGCGGAAGATATTGATGTTGGGCGACCAGATGGTGAGACCGGCGTAGCGCTTGTGGTCGTTGCCCGGGCGACCGGCCTGGTTGAACTTGGCGCGCGCTTCGGTAGAGACCACCGTGCCCACTTGCTGCATGAGATGGGTATTCCAGCTCGCCGCCAGGCCAATGGCTTGTGGAAACACCGTGGCATAACCGTTGCGGGCGATGCCGTGCAGGCCCTCGCTCCACCACTCATAGGCGGGGATGCCCAAGCGCGGAATTGCAGGCGCATCGTTCATGGCCTGCGCCACTTTTTCTTCGCGGCTCATGTGCGCCACCAGGTCGGCGGCACGTTGTTCGGGCGTTGCATCGGTGTTTTTTGCGGACACTGCCGGTGCAGCGATGAGCGGCAGAGCCAGACCCACACTCAGTGCGGCGGCAAGACGGCACGGAAAGACGGACAACGACATCGGTTCACTCCTGCGCGGCGGCCATGGCCGTCACGCGTTGCTCTTGGGTCGCCTGCAGTGATGCTGCGGGCAGTGATGATTGCGGATCGCTTACTGGTGATGTGCGACCCGTTACAGGAAGCACTCACCGCGCTATGTGGTCTTCGCGGATGACGCAGCGTACTTACGCGTGCTGCGTCATCTGCTGAGACCTGTTCCTGACGGTTTTACTTCGCTTCGGCCGGCTCCGGCGGCGCGCCAGCCAGCGTGGCAGCCAGATCGCGCACCTTCAGCGCGGATTGCAGCTGCGTCAGCGCTACCTTGCTGCTCACATGCACGGTCAGCGGCTCACCCGGCAGCAGGTCGAAGGCGTTGTCCGACAGGGTGGCATCCACATCGCCGAACGATAGCCACACGTCGCGCGCCAGCGTGTTGCTGGTCAGGGTGAGCGCGTAGCCATCGCCATCGGTGCGCCACTGGCTATCGATCTTCGCGGTCGGCAATGCGAGCTGCTTGGCCGGCGCGAAGAACACCATTTCACGTGACAGCAACGTGTTGCCGTCGAAGAGCTCGAACACGGCATAGGTGTGCTTCGGATCGGCGCTGCCCAGCAATTGCTTGTCGCTGAAGTTACCGACCTGCAGACTGCTCAGCGGTTTGACGCTAGCGTTGTCTTCGCGCTTGCTCAGTACCTTGCCGTCCATGCGCATCACCCGCATGCGCCAGCGTGCCGCCAGCGGTGTGGTGCGGTCGGACACCAGCGACACTTCGGTCTGGCCCTTGTCGTTCCGCAGCGCGGCGATCATTTCCGGCGCATAGAAACGGCGCGCGTGGTAATGCAGCGCCTTCCAGCGGCCGTAGTAGTCCACGCTGGACCACGACGCACCCGGCCACACATCGTTGAGCTGCCAGTACAGCGAACCCATCGACTGCGGACGCGAAGCGCGCAGATGCGAAGCGGCGATGTGGATGCCTTCGGCCTGCATCAGCTGGCTCAGGTAGACGAAGCTTTCGAAATCCTTGGGCTCGCCGAATTCGCGGCGGATGTACAGCATCAACCGCTTGTTGCCGTTGCCCTTGTCGAACTTCTGATGCACACGCATCACCGGCGATTCCGGATCCAGGTCGCCGGGCTCGGCGAAGGCGCGCACGGTGCGCATATCCGGGAACGACTGCAGGCCGTATTCGGACATGAAGCGCGGGGTGACGTTGAGGTATTCGGTGACCGGCAGGGCAGGGCCGCCCCAGACCTTCCAGTAATGCATGTCGCCATCGTTGGCCTGGTCGGCCGCGCCGTCGAAATCGGTGCCGGGCGAGGTGGCCCAATACGGCACGTCGCTATCGTAGGTGGCCACCACTTCGCGGAACACCGTGCCGAACAGGGTGGTCATGCCGCGTTCGATGCGGGAGCGCTCCTCCGGGTCCACCGATTGTTTGAACTTGACCCGGTCGCCCCAGTTTTCCCAGCCGGTCTGCACTTCGTTGTTGCCGCACCACAACACGATACTGGGGTGATCGCGCAGCCGCTTGACCTGTTCGATCGCCTCCTGCCGGGTGTTCTCGCGAAATTCCACGTCGTACGGCGGCACCGCGCCACCGAACATGAAGTCCTGCCAGATCATGATGCCCAGCGCGTCGGCGACGTCGTAGAAATAATCGTCCTGGTAGTGTCCGCCGCCCCACATGCGCAACATGTTCATGTTGGCATCGCGCGCGTCCTGCAAGGTGCTGCGCATGCGGTCGTGCGTCACGCGTGCGGGGAAGGCATCCAGCGGAATCAGGTTGGCCCCCTTGGCGAAGATCGGGATGCCGTTGATCACGATCTCCATGCTCTTGCCGAACGTGTCTTTTTCGCGGCGCAGCTCCACCGAACGCAGGCCGGTGACACGCTTGATCTGTTGGCTGTCGCCATCGGCGTCGCGCACGCTGGCCACGAAGGTGTAGCGGTCTTGCGCGCCGTAACCGGCCGGAAACCAGCGCTTGGGCTTGGCGATGCGCACGGCCAGAGCGATGCGGTTCTGACCAGGGTCGACCACCGCGTCCTGGGTGAACTGGCCGACGTTCTGCCCATCCGGGCCCAGTACATCCAGCGTCACCTGCACCGGGCCGCTGCGGCCGGCCTGCAGTTCCAGCTGCGCCTGCAATTGCGCGCTCTCGGCATCCACGCGTTGCTGGGCGATATGCAGCCCATCCACACGCACGGCGTCCCACGCTTCCACGCGCACATCCTTCCAGATGCCGGCGTTGACCATGCGCGGGCCCCAGTCCCAGCCGAAGTTGTACGGCGCCTTGCGCACATAGGTGGAGCTGTGGCGTGCCTCGGGCTCGTCGCCGAAGGCCGAGTCATAAGCGCCCGGCAGCGCGTACGGCTGCTTGGCCAGCCACGGCTGGATCTTCTTGATCGGCGAGTAGAGCTTGACCTCCAGCACGTTGTCGCCGCGCTTGAGCAAGGACTTCGCATCCACGCGCCACTGCCGGAACATGTTGTCGGCGCTGAGCAGTTGTTTGCCGTTGAGGGTGACTTCGGCACACGTGTCCAGGCCGTCGAACACCAGCTCCACGTGTTCGCGCTTGAGCGTGGCCGCATCCACGTTGAAGTGGGTCTGGTACTGCCAATCGCTCAGGCCGGCCCACTGGATCCTGCCTTCGTTATCGCGATAGAACGGGTCGGGCACGATCTTGGCGGCGATCAGGTCGGTCTGCACCGCACCCGGCACCTGGGCCGGCAGCCACGCCGCTGCTTTCGGATACGTCTTGGCCTGCTCCTGGCCCGGCACCAGCCGCACCTGCCAGCCGGCGTCCAGCGTCACGGCCGAAGGCGGCGCGGCCCAGGCCTGCGAGATGGCGAAGGCCAGGGCAAGCCCGAGACGGGCGGCGGCGGGAACAGAACGAGGACGGAACAGGGGCATGCGTAACTCTCCTAGGATGGCTCAGCGCGTGGCGGCGGGGGGCGCCTGCGCGGTGGTTTCAATCAGTTGAACGGCGCCGATGGCATACAACGGGCCACGAATCGGCGCGGTAAAGCGCAGGCAGAGATCGTGGATGCCGGTGCGTGCAGGCAGTGCGGTTTCCAGCGTGAATTGCTCACCCAGGGTGTCGCTGCGCGGCAGCTGCACGCTGGCGATCAATTCGCCATCGCAGCCCTGACGCACTTCCAGCTCACCGCCGCGGGTGTTGGCCGGGTACTGCACGACCTTGGATTGCTCATGCGCCAGGCCGAAGTTATTGGGCAGGCGTGCGGCGTCGATGCGGATGGCGCCGATGCCGTCCAGCCGCGCCTGCGGATACATGCGGCAGGCATGGAACAGATCGACGTTGTACACCGGCGTGTCGGCGGCGGTCATCTCCGGCAATAGCGGCAGACGCAAGCCGAGTGCGCCGGTTTCGACGCAGTGTTGCAAGCCTTGCGTGTCTACGCGCAACAAGCCGGCGCGATCAAAGGTGCGGCTGCGCGTGGCCGCCAGCGGCGTGCCGTTGGCATCGAACGCCGTGGCCTTGACCGTGGTCGGCAATTGAATCGTAAACGGTGCGTTGTAGCGTGGCGATGCCGGTGTGGGATCGCTGCCATCGATGGTGTAGTGCAGCGTGCCCGCCCCAGTCTGCGTGCTCAGCGCCACCTTGGCCGGGCCGCCGGCGAGCACTGGGTTGGGTCCGTTTTCCAGCGCGATATCGGCAGCGAATGCGCCGTCGCTGTAGTCGATGCCCAGCGCCTTGTAGCGCTGCAGCTGTGCCGGCATACGCGCCAGGAAGCTGTTCCAGTTGCGTGCCGCCTTGGGCGACCAGGTCACTTCTGCCACCGCAGACAGCCGCGGAAACAGCGCGTGATCTACATGCCAGCGCGAGGAAATGTATTCGGACCACAACGCGCCTTGTGCGCCCAGCACATGCCTGGCCTGTTCGGCGCTGAGCCCGGCCGGCACCGGGTCGAATGCATAGACCTTCGACAGCGGCAACACGGTCAGGCGACCGTTCGGTTCGTCGTTGCGCGTGGTTTGCAGATTGTCCAGATACAGCCAGTCGCCCGGCGCAAGCACCACGTCGTGGCCTTGCTTGGCCGCAGTGACCGCACCTTCGACGCCGCGCCACGACATCACCGACGCACTCGCCGGCACGCCGCCTTCTAGGATTTCATCCCAGCCGATCATGCGCCGGCCGTGCTGGGTGAGGTAGGCCCCCAGCTGTTCGTTGAACCAGCCCTGCATCGCATGCGCGTCCTTGACTCCGAGCTTGCGCATCTGTGCGCGCACCGCCGGCGAGGCTTCCCATTGATCCTTGACCGCCTCATCGCCACCGATGTGGATGTAGGTCGAGGGGAACAAGGTCAGCACTTCATCCAGCACATTGGTGATGAAGGTCAGGCTGCGTTCGCTGGTGTTGAACAGGTACGGGTTGACGCCCCAGTCCACGCCCACCTGGGTGCGCACACCGGGGACGCCCACCTCTTCGGGATAGGCGGCAACGGCCGCCTGTGCATGCCCGGGCATGTCGATCTCCGGCAGCACGGTGATGTGCAGGCGCGCGGCGTAAGCGACGATCTCGCTGATCTGTTCCTGCGTGTAGAAGCCGCCATAACGTTGCGGTATGCCGTCCATTCCCGCGCCCGGCGGCGTGCGCCAGGCACCGACCTCCGTGAGCTTGGGATAGCGCTTGATCTCGATGCGCCAGCCCTGGTCATCGGTGAGATGCCAATGCAGCACGTTGAGCTTGTGCAGGGCCATCGTATCGAGCACATGCTTGACCGTGTCCACATCATGAAAATGCCGGGCCACATCCAGATGCTGGCCGCGCCAGCTGAAACGCGGCCAGTCGCGGATCGCCACCGACGGCAGTTGGACCTCGCCCTTGTGCGTATCCGGTGTCATCAATTGCCAGGCGCTGACTGCGCCATACAACAAGCCGGCTCCATCGCGCGCGGCGATGCGCACGCCCTTGGCATCCACCTCCAGGCTGTAGCCTTCCTTGTGCGCTACCGGCGCCTGCGCGCTGCGCTCCAGGCGGATGCTGCCCGGCGATGCGCTGGTTTCGGCGCGCACTTCCAATCGCAGCCCGCGTGTGCGCAGCAGCAGATCGGCCAGATGTTCGGCACTGCGACGTGCATCGGCATCGCCAGGCACGATCGAGATCACCGTACCGGTGCCCACGACGAAGCTGCCACTACCGCGTTTGACCTCGACGGCTGCAGGAATCAGTGGCAACGGTGTACGCGCGGTGTTTGCCGCTGCAGCGGCAGGTGCGCCCTCCGTGGCGGCGGCTGGTGGAGTGCCAGGTACACGTTGACCGCAACCGGCCAGCGACGTTGCTGCGAACACGAGCGCAAGCAGGCGCGAGGACAACGGCGCGCCTGCTGTCGGGCGTGCGGTGGGTGCGGAGTTCGACATCATGCAATTACATCCCGATGTGGCGGCGGTACACGGCAGCCGCGCACAGTAGCAAAGCCGTGTCGGAAGGCGCAGTGACGGGCCCACGCTTGGTCCCGCGGCGCAGCCTGGCGACTGCGTTGTAGAGCGACCAAGACAACGTCATCGGTCGCTGCAAAACGGGCGCCGATAGCGCAGGAGCCGCGGTGCAATACATGCAGCCCGATTCCAGTGCTAGCCGCGCCCGTGACTGCGTGCGGTGGTGCGTCATCTCAGTTGGAGCGGCGACCTAAACGTCGCGCGCAGTTTTCAGCGGGGCGTGGACGGCGTGCCTAGAACCGGAATGTACGCGTGGCACATGCCGATTCCGAACACCGGCCGCGTCCGCCTAGCCACTGCGCAGTCGTGTTGTTGGCTGCGCTTAGCGCTGCGCAGTCGGCAACTCGTCCCACACCTTCGGGTCTTCGGCGCCCAGCACCCAGCAGCTGAAACCTTCCAGGCCGTACTGCTTGGTCAGCTCGTAGCGCGCCTTGAAGCTGCGTGCGTCCGGGCGGAACACCCACTCGCGCATGTCGTCGCGATAGAAGTAGAACCACGATTCCTGCTCGACCGGATCCCACTGCACGGTGGCGTTCTGTTCCAGCGCCAGCGGGAAAGACTCGTCCGCATCGATATACGTTGCCGAAATATTCGACGCCTCGGTGCCGTCTTCCTTCACCGGGTTGCCGGTGTACCAGCGGTAGCCGTAGGTGGCGATACCCAGCGAGAGCTTGTCTTTCGGCACCTGGGTGATGGCGTAATCCAGATGCTTCTTCATCCACACCATGCCATCGACCGGGCCGGGCGTGGTCCAGCGGGTGTGCTGGTCGTAGGTCATCAGGCTGACCAGATCCACCGCCTGGCCCAGCGCCTTCAGGTCGTACGCACCACGCCAGTATTCCCACATCCACTTGGAAAACTGGCCGCCTTCGGCATAGCCCGGTGCATTCGGCACCACGGCGACCGACATCTTGAAGCCGGCCTTGTGCAGCGCGTCGGCGGTCTGCTTGACCATCAGCGTGTAAGCGTCGCGGTCGGTCCAGGCGATGTTTTCGAAATCGAACTGGAAGCCGTAGTACTTGTGCTGCTTGCCGTGAATCAGCAGCGATTCGATCATGCGCTTCTTGGCGGCTTCGTCATGCATCAGCTTGTGGAATCCTTCGCGACCGGTGGTCATCGACAGGATCGGCATCACCCGCAGCTTGTGCTGCTTGGCGATGTCGTACAGATACATGTTGGGAGTGCCGTTGACCAGGCCATTCTGGTCCACGCCGTACCAGGTGGGCACCACCACATCGATCTTGTCGATGTTGGCAATGAACGAGTTGGTCGATTTCTGCGTGTTCATCAGATAGAACAACGCCGTGGGATTTTTGGCCAGGGCCGGGGCGCAGGCAAATGCCAGCGCAAGCACTATCCAGGTCAATCGCTTACTCATGAAAGACAGCATCCGTCAGGGAGTGGGAGAGGAAAGGTCGATGCGGAAGACGTAGGCGCTCTCGCCAACCGGCTTGACCGGCAGGCGCAGATGCAGTCCGTCGGCGCGTTGTTCGAACGGGATCTGCTTGCCGTTGGCCAGCAGGGTCACAGCGCGCACGCCATCGGCGGTGTTGAGCGAGCGAATCACGGCTTCGCCACGACGCGGCCAACCGAGTTCGATTGCATACAGCGCGCCATCGCGCGAGGTGAAGCGGAAATCCTCGGCCGTGTAGGGTTTGGTCTTGATGTCCTGGAAGGTGCCGCCCACCACTTCGGTGGGGCCTTCGCCGTAGACGCGCCAGGGCTTGCTGTCGTAGATCGCGCTGCCGTTGGTCTTGAGCCACTTGCCGATCGCCAGCAGGATGCCGCGCTCGGTATCCGGGATCGAGCCATCCGCACGCGGGCCGATGTTGAGCATCAGGTTGCCGTTCTTGGCCACCACATCGGCCAGCATGTGGATGATGAAGGTGGGCGACTTGTAGGTGTCGTTTTCGATGTAACCCCACGAGGCGTTGCTGACCGAGGTGTCGGTTTGCCAATGCGTGGGATGGATGCCGGTGAGCTGGCCACGCTCGATATCCAGCGTGCCTGCACCTTCGGGAAATGCGCCGAGCTTGTAGTTCACCACCACGCCGCGATCGGCCTCGGTCCGCGCCGCGCCCTGGTTGTAGTAATACGCCAGCATCGTCGGCAGGCTGCGACGGAACGTGGGGTGCGCAATCCACCAATCGAAATAGATCAGGTCCGGTTGATAGATATCGATCAACTCGGTCGTGCGCGCCAGCCAATCGTCCAGCCAGGCCTGCGAGACCGGCGTCCAGTCGTTGGCCACATCGGCATCGTCCTTGCCGGGCAGACGCACCTGCGCCGGACCATACAGCGCGGCGTAACGCGGGTCGTTGACGTCCGAATCGAATGTGCGCCCGCCGTCGAAGAACCAGTTGTGCTCGGCGCGGTGCGAGGACAACCCGAAATGCAGCCCCTGCGCGCGAATGGCCTTGGACAATTCGCCCAGCAGGTCGCGCTTGGGCCCCATCTTCATCGCCGTCCAGTCGGACAACTTCGAGTCGTACAGCGCAAAGCCGTCATGGTGCTCGGCCACCGGCACCACATAGCGCGCGCCGGACGCGCGGAACAGCTTGGCCCAGCCATTCGGGTCGAACTTGGGCGCGGTGAACTTGGGAATCAGATCCTTGTAGCCGAAGCTCGCCTGCGGGCCGTAGGTGGCCACGTGATGGGCGAATTCCTTGGAACCTTCCAGATACATGTTGCGCGAATACCACTCGCTGCCGAATGCCGGCACCGAGAACACGCCCCAGTGGATGAAGATGCCGAACTTGGCGTTGTCGTACCACGCCGGCGATTGATATGCCTTCAGTGCCGCCCAGTCGGGGCGGAACGGGCCCTTGCGTGCGCCGGCTTCGGCTTCGCGCACCAGGCGCTCGCGTTCGGGCGCATAGGCAGCGGTGGCATCGAGCCACTGCTGGTCGATGACTTCAGGGCTGAGCGTGGTGGCGGTCGGGGCGGTCGGCGATTGCGCCGCATGGACCTGCAACGCCGGCAGCGCGAGCACTAGAGCGAATGCAAGCATGCGGGTCCTGGGTGCAGCTCCGACGTGGCGGCGGGAGGGAGCCGCGAACTGGCGGCTATCGGGCGTCATGGGAACTGCACTCCTGTAAGCGAAACGCATCGGTCATGGTGCAGCCGCGCGTGGATGGCAAAAGCGGATCTGGCCATGCTCCCTCGGCGGCGAAGGGGCGTGGCCAGTACCACTCCTTGGTGCAACAACGACCTGCCGCTGCAGACAGCGGACAGGTCAAAAAAAAAGCGCGCCACCGTGGAGGGGCGGTGGCGCGCTCTCGCTACATCAGAACTTGAAGTTCAGCTGGGCCTGGTAGCCGCGGCCGTTCTTGTAGAACGCCGTCGGGGTGTCCCTGGTTCCGCTGTACAACTTATACGTGGAATCCAGCAGGTTGGTGGCGCCGAAGGTGAGACCCATGTAATCGGTGATCTGATACGAGGCGGTCAGATCCAGCTGCTTGTAGCTGTCTGCGAAGTCTTCCGATGCCAGCCGCCCGAGCTGGGTGAAGTACTTGGAGCGGTAGCTGTAGTTGACGCGCACCGTCCAGTCGCCATGTTCCCAGTACGGGATCACGTTGTAGGTGTCGCGCGACAGGTAGGGCAGGTTCAAACCGGTGCTGGCGTCGGCCTTGGCATAGGTGTAGTTCGCCTGCAAGCCGAAGCCCAGCCCGAAGGTCTGCTGGTAGTTGATCGATGCGCCCTTGACCTTGGCGTCGGAAGCGTTGGTGGGCGTGGTGATCTGATATATGCCTTGTTCATTCCCTCGGCGATCCGCCTGCCGAAACTCGCTGACAGTTGTGCTCACGATGTACGAGCTGATGTCGCGATAGAACACCTCGCCCGACAACATGCTCGACGGGGCGAAGTACCACTCGGCGGCCAGATCGTAGTTGGTGGACTCGTAAGGCCTCAAGTCCGGATTGCCGCCGCTGGCAGTCAGGTTGCCGTTGCCGCTGTTGACGGTGAACGAGCCTGCCAGATCTCCATAACGCGGACGTGCCATGACCTTGGCGACCGAGAAGCGCAGCACGGCATCGTCGGTCACGTCGTAGGCCACGTTGAAGCTCGGCAGCGCTTTACGGTAATCATGCGTCTCGGCAACGCGAGAGTAGCTAGCGCCATTGTCGGCACTTTGCCAATACTCGGACTTGTCGGTCGTATCGAGCAGGCGCACGCCGACGTTACCGCGCCACTGGCCGGATTCGAAGTTCAACTGCGTGTAGACGTTCTGGGTAATCTCTTTAACGTCGAACGAGCCACCGAAATCGGTGTTGTAGGGACCTTGCGGCTGCGCCAGCAGATAACGGCGCACCGCGCCGAGATTGGCGGTCGGCCACGTGGTCAGATCGCCGCTGGCGCCCAGACCGTCGTACAGGCTGCTCTGCGTCGTACCGGGGTTGAACTGCGTCAACGAAACCGGGTCGGTGGTGTTGATGCGGTTGCCGCGTGCGTCCACGCCATTGTCGTGATTGATGTATTTGTAGCCGAATTGCAGTTTGTTGAACGGCCCCCAGCTAAGGTCGCGCGCCGCATCCCACTGGAAGTATTTTTCCTGGTCCTTGCTCTTCTGATAATCAAGGCCGCCAGCCTGCATGGGGCTGACCTGCGGCAACGTGCCTGGAATCGTCTCAGCGCCAGGAGCCAGTCCGGCCGGATTGCCCGGAAGCGCCCAGTTGGCCGCGCCGCCGTTGTCGTAGTTCACCGCGGTATTGCGGCCGTCGAAGGCATAGTTGTACCCGCCATCCTGCATCAGATACTTCATCAGGTATTCGGGGTTCTTGCCGCCGGTGGCCTCGGTATCGCCGATCTGGGTGGTGAACACCCACTTCTCGCCCGACCAGTCGTGCCGCAGGTTCAGGCTCTTGGTGGTGACGGTGCTCTCGCGGTAGTTGGTGTCCATCTGCGCATATGGCTGGTCATTGACGCCGCCCTGCGTGTTGTCGGACACCGTGGCCGAGGTGACCACGCCGTTCTCCACATTGGCGCGGGTCACCTTTTTCAGATCGTCGTTGCAGGCCGGGCACACGTAGCGCGCCTGGCTGTAGTTGTTGTATTTACCCTTGATGTAGATGCCGGTCAGATTGAATTCGTTGTTCTCGTCCGGCTTCCACTGCAACGCGCCCTGCAAGCCGTTGCGCTCGCGGGTTTGCTGGAAGAACGCGCTGCTGATGCCGGCCGGGACGCGTGCGGTGGCCACATCGCTGCCGTCGCCGGTGATGGTGGCGGTCGCCGGAATGCCCTCGCCTTTATCGTTTCGGCCAGTGGTATAGCCGAAGTATTCGATACCGGCGCGCGCCAGGTCCTGCTCGTCATGGGTGGCCGAAATCAACGCGCCGAAGGTTTCGTCGTCGTTCTTCCAGCTCCACAAGGCCGAACCACGTGGGTTACCTTCTTTGGAGCGGTCGTTGTAGTTGTAGCCCACCGAGCCGCGGATGGTGTTCTTGGGCAGATCCAGCGGCTTGCGGGTATGCACGATCACGGTGCCGCCGATCGAGCCTTCGTCGATACGCGCTTCTGGGGTCTTGTAGACCTCCATCAGGCCGATGATTTCCGGCGACAGCAGGGTGTAGTTGAAGGTGCGGCCGCTGGTGTCGCTGGGATTGCCGCCCCAGTCGCCGGAAGCGATGGTCTGGCCGTTGAGCAGCACACGGTTCAGTGCCGGGTCGGTGCCGTTGATGCTGACCTTTTCGCCTTCGCCGAACTGGCGGTCGACGCTGATACCCGGAACATGCGCCAGCGATTCGGCCGCATTGGTGTCCGGGAACTTGCCGATGTCTTCGGCGCTGATCGCATCGACGATGGAGTTGGCCGCACGCTTGACCGACTGGCTCTTCTCCAGCGATGCGCGGTAGCCGGTGACGGTGATGGTGTCCAGCTCGGTGGTGGCCGACGGCGTGCTGGCTGGGGCTTGTTGTTCTTGTCCGGCAGCCATTGCAGAGCCGGAGCAGTACAGAGCGGCGGTGATACAGAGTGCTAACGTCGTGGTGCGGCTGTGCATGGCTAAACCTCATTGGTTAGTGCTGTGAGCGCGCTGCCCTGTAGTAGGGCGCAACGCGCTCGGCGTGGCCGGCAAAACAACACGCCCTGACCGATCGCGATACGTCCGCTGGCGCGCTTCTCCCGAAGCAGGTGCATGCGATTCGCGTGGTAAAGGAGGTGTCCCCCGTGTGGTGAAGCGCTGGAGCTAAACGCACATCTGTGAGTGGCAACGTCAGGCGACGCACAACTCACGAATCTGGAATGCCGGACGAGGGAATGCCCGTTCTTCAGTACCGAACAGTCCATGGCCCCTCCTGCCAGAACCCCGATTTGGATCGAGTCTCGCGTAGCGCTGACAGCGTTGTCAACACATCGTCATAGATCTCTGGTGTTGCTGCGATTGCGCTGCAATGCAGCATTTTCATGAAGTAGCTTTCGTTTTTGCTGCGGTGCCTGCGCAATACTCTTTGCAGCGCGACTGCTACTATCGGGGTGTTCCATCGTGAACGCGGAAACGGCATCCTGCCGCTCTGATTTTATGCAGGAATCGCCGTGAAGCAAGCGGATTTTTGGCGAATGACGCGTGTTGCCTGATTCGGGTCGATTCGCGATTGCCACAGTTGCGTTACAGGACGATTGCTGACAACGTTGTCTACCCCGTTTGCCGTTCGTCGGACAACGGGCGACGACGCCAGGCGTCGCCACAGATCAGGAGAATGCGTGAGCGCAAGCAGTCCAATGGAAGCGGTGGCCTTTCCGCGCCCCGAAACCTTCGTTGCCGCCGATGTGGGCGGGACGCACGTGCGCCTGGCGCTGGTGTGCGAAAGCAATGACGCAGGCAAGCCAGTCACTGTGCTGGACTATCGCAAGTACCGTTGCGCCGAGTATCCGGGTCTTGCCGAGATCATGGCCGCCTTCTTCGCGGAGGTGGGCTGCGCGCCGGTGCGCCGTGGCGTGATCGCCAGCGCCGGTTACGCATTGGACGACGGCAGCGTGATCACCGCCAATCTGCCCTGGGTGCTGGCCCCCGAACAGATTCGCCGCCAGCTGGGCATGCAGGCCTTGTATCTGGTCAACGATTTCGAAGCGGTCGCCTACGCGGCCAATTACATGAGCGGCAACCAGGTCATGCAGTTGTCGGGCCCCGCGCAAGGCGCCGCGGGCCCGGCGTTGGTGCTCGGTCCGGGGACGGGCCTGGGTGCGGCGCTGTGGATTCCCCACGGTGCCCACCCGGTAGTGCTGCCGACCGAGGCTGGCCACGCGGCCCTGGCACCTGCCAGCGATCTGGAAGTGGAACTGCTGCAGGAACTGCGGCGCACGCGTACCCACGTGTGCACCGAGACGCTGTTGTCCGGCCCGGGCCTGTTGAATCTGTACACCGCGCTGGGCGCACTGCGCGGCGACGCTGTGCTGCATGCCAACCCCGCCGAGATCACCGCTGCCGCATTGGCTGGCAACGATGCACTGGCGCACGATGCCTTGCAGGCGTTCTGCGGGTTCATGGGCAGCGTGGTCGGCGACCTGATGCTGCTGTATGGCGTGCGTAGCGGTGTCTATCTGGCTGGCGGCTTCCTGCCGCAGATCGCCGGCTTTATCGCTGAAAGCGATTTCGTCGCACGCCTGCTCGACAAGGGCGCGTTGCGTCCGGCGCTGGAACAGGTGCCGGTGAGCATCGTCGAGCACGGCCAGCTCGGCGTCATCGGTGCGGCCAGCTGGTTTCTGCTGCACGGCCGCTGAGCGCTGGCATATCGGCAGGTGCAGCACGCCCGCTGCACCGGATCGATCAACTCCGCATCGCGGTAGGAGCGCATCCAGGCGCGAGGAGGCGTTGCCGATAAACGCCAGGTCGCGCCCAGATGCGCTGCTACGAGCCAGCGCGGCTGTCAGGCCGGGACGCAGTGGACCGAGCCGTCGACCTGCAACGGACGACGCAATGCCGAGCAACTTCCCGCATTCCCGTAAGAGCGCACCCGGGCGCGACGAGGCGTTGCCGATAACGCCCCGTCGCGCCCGGGGACGCTGCCACGATGTCGTGGCGCTACAGGTCCCCGAACCGCGACTGCAGCGCCGCAATCGCCGCCAGCCCCGCCGTTTCGGTGCGCAGAATGCGCGGCCCTAGCTGCAGGCCGCTGAAACCGGCCTCGGCGAGGGTGGCGCGATCGCGTGGCGACCAGCCGCCTTCCGGCCCGATCGCCACGACAATGTGTTGCGGGATGCTCGATGCCAACGTGCCCAGGCGATGCTCGCCCTGCGGGTCCAGGGTCAGCCGTAGCGCGTGCGTGTCGCTGGCCTGCGCCGCGTCCTGCAGACCCAGCGGCGTGGCCACGCTGGGAAGACGTGCACGCCCGGATTGCTCGCAAGCCGAGACCACCACGCTGCGCCAGTGCGCCACGCGTTTTTCCGTGCGCGCGGCGTCGAGCTTCACCTCGGTGCGCTCGGCAATCACCGGCACGATCGCCGCAACGCCCAACTCGGTGGCTTTCTGCAGGATCAGATCCATCTTCTCGCCGCGTGCGATGCCTTGCATCAAGGTGATCCGCAGCGGCGATTCGTTGGAGAGCGGTTCCACGCGTTCGACCAGCGCACGTGCGTCGCGCTTGCCCGCCACCGTGATGCGCGCGTGGTAGTCGCTGCCGTCGCCGTTGAACAGGATGCAGGCATCGCCCTGGCGCAGCCGTAGCACGCGCAGCAGGTGATTGGCGGATTCTTCCGGCAGCGCCACTTCCTGGTCGCAGTGCAGTGGTAACGCGACGTGGGAGCGGGTCAGGCGCATGCAACGGCCTCGGCGATGGCGTGGCGGGTGGTGTCGGCCAGCAGCGCAAGTTGCGCCTCGTCCACGCAATACGGCGGCATCCAGTACAGCACATCGCCGAGCGGGCGCAGCACCACCCCCTTGTCGAGCGCCGCGCGATACGCCTTCAGGCCAACGCGTGCGGCAGACGCAAACGGCGTGCGCTTGTCGCCGCCCCGGGTCAGTTCGAATGCCACGATCATGCCGGCCTGGCGCACGTCCGCCACGGCCGGGTGTTCGCCGATTTGCGCAGCGAGCTCGCTCATGCGCGCGGCGATGGGTTGGTTGCGCGCAATTACGTCGTCGTCAGCGAAGATCTTCAACGTTGCCAGCGCCGCCGCACATGCCAGCGGGTTGCCGGTGTAGCTGTGCGAATGCAGGAACGCACGCTCGCGCGAATCGTCCAGAAAGGCGTCGTATAACTGCTGTGTGGCCAGGACCGCCGACAACGGCAGGAAGCCGCCGGTGAGCCCCTTCGACAGGCACAACAGGTCGGGCATTACGCCGGCCTGTTCGCAGGCGAACAGGGTGCCGGTGCGGCCGAAGCCGACAGCGATTTCGTCGGCGATCAAGAACGCGCCATGGGCATCGCATAGCGCACGTGCACGCCGCAGATACGCCGGGTGGTGCATGCGCATGCCGCCCGCACACTGCACGCGCGGCTCCAGAATCAGTGCGCAGATTTCGCCGGGCGATTGCTCGAACAACGCCTGCAGCGCATCGGCGGCCTGCAGTGCGTAGTCTTCGGCGCTCTGCCCGGGCTCGGCCAGATACGCATCGGGCGAGGGTGTGAACATTGACTCCAGCAATAGCGGTGCATACACGCGCCGATACAGCGGGATGTCGCCAACCGACAGTGCGCCGATGGTTTCGCCGTGATAACCGTTCTCCAGCGCAATGAAGCGCGTGCGCCGGTGCTCGCCACGATTGTGGAAGGAGTGGAAGGCCATCTTCAGCGCCACTTCCACGCCGGCCGATCCGTTGTCGGCATAGAACACCTTGGACAATGGCGCGCGTCCTGCCTGGCGTGGCGCGATTTCCAGGAGCTGCTCGGCCAGTTGCACGGCTGGGGTGTGCGTGAAGCCTGCCAGCATGACCTGCTCCAGTTCGCCGGCCTGGCGCGCGATGGCCGCGCCGATGCGCGGTTCGGTATGGCCGAACAGGTTGGTCCACCAACTGCTCACTGCGTCCAGATAGCGTCGGCCGTCATGGCCGACCAGCCACGCACCTTCGCCGCGCGCGATCGGCACCAGCGGCAGCGTGTGCGGGTGCTCACGCATCTGCGTGCAGGGATGCCACACCACCGCAAGATCGCGTTGCCGCCAATGTTCGGCAGTTTGTGCGGCTGCAGGGTCTGCTAGGATTTCGGGTTCATGGACATGTCGATGCATCTGCCTATTCTATCGGCCCGCCTTGCGGCTGCGTGCGACGCATGAGCTTGCGCCTGCCGACCATCCACAAAATCACCGATCTGGGCGACGGGCCGTTCCGTCGGCAGCGGCTGGATCTGGAATTTTCCAACGGGCAGCGCCGCATCTACGAACGTCAACTCAGCCAAGGCCACGGGGCCGTGGTGGTGGTGCCGATGCTCGATGCGCAGACCGTGCTGCTGGTGCGCGAATACGCCGCCGGCGTGCATCGCTACGAGCTGGGTCTGGTCAAGGGCCGCATCGATGCGGGCGAAACGCCCGAGCAGGCCGCCGACCGCGAGCTCAAGGAAGAAGCCGGCTACGGCGCACGCCAGGTCCAGGTGCTGCGCGCGATGACGCTCGCTCCCACTTATATGAGTCACCAATCCTGGTTGGTACTGGCACGCGACCTCTACCCCGAGCGCCTGGTCGGCGACGAGCCGGAAGAGATGGACGTGGTGCCGTGGCCGATCGCACGCCTGGACGAATTGATGCTGCGCGAAGATTTCTCCGAAGGCCGCTCGCTGGCCGCCTTGTTCATTGCGCGCGAGTGGCTGGAGCGCAACCCATGATCCGCATTCCGATGGAGCTGCGCGAAACCGTGATTGCCATCGCGTGCGATGCCGGCGCCGCCATCATGGAGGTCTATGCGCAGGACTTCGCGGTGGAGCTCAAGGACGACGCCAGCCCGCTGACCCAGGCCGACCTGGCCGCTCACCGCGTCATCGTCGAAGGTCTGCGCCGGGTGACTCCAGACGTGCCGGTGTTGTCGGAAGAATCCGCGCACGTGGCCTGGGAAGAACGCCAGTACTGGACCAGTTACTGGCTGGTCGATCCGCTCGATGGCACCCGCGAGTTCGTCAAGCGCAACGGCGAGTTCAGCGTCAATATCGCACTCATCCATATGGGCGCGCCGGTGCTCGGGGTGGTGCAGGCGCCGGTCGACGGGCGTGTCTGGTATGCCGCACGCGGCGAGAACGCGTTCCGCCGCGATGGCGACCGCGACGAGATGCTGCACACGCGCACCCCGGCGGCCAAGCCGTTACGGGTGGCCGCCAGCCGTTCGCACCGCGACGCGCGTACTACCGCCGCGCTGGATCGCATGGGCGAGATCGACGTGGTTGCGCAAGGGTCGTCGTTGAAGTTCTGCCGCATCGCCGAAGGCAACCTGGACGTGTATCCGCGCTTCGGCCCCACGTCCGAGTGGGATACCGCCGCCGGCCAGTGCGTGCTGCATGCGGCCGGTGGCGTATTGCTGGCCTGCACCAGCGGCAAACCGTTTCGCTATAACCGCCGCGACACCTTGCTCAATGGCGACTTCATTGCGTTGGGCGACCCTAATCTGCCCTGGCGAAATTGGTTGGCCTGAGCCGTGCGTGTGGAGAACGGCGCGCGAAGTCGGGCTGCTGGCACGCCGCGCTGCCACGGCTGCGTCGACTGCTGTGGCCACGGCGTTGCTGCGCAGGATGCGGACGACCTGAAAGGTACACTTCGGTACCCGCGCGCAGTTGTATGCCCGGTCGCC
This sequence comes from Xanthomonas sp. JL1, assembly GCF_038405005.1. Classification (NCBI taxonomy): domain Bacteria; kingdom Pseudomonadati; phylum Pseudomonadota; class Gammaproteobacteria; order Lysobacterales; family Lysobacteraceae; genus Xanthomonas; species Xanthomonas sp. JL1. The sequence continues at coordinate 22,593 of NZ_JBBYGR010000035.1, forward strand.
CTGCAGCACGCGATGACATCTGCTGTGCAGCGCGTGCGATAGGCCGCCGCTAGCGCACGCATTCTTAAAGGTTCCAGGAATACACGATGTCTCAGACCCCGCCCACCGGCGACATCCAGCAGCTGCTGCAGTTGATGGCGCGCCTGCGCGATCGCGAACACGGCTGCCCCTGGGATGTGCAGCAGACCTTCGCCAGCATTGCGCCGTACACCATCGAAGAAGCCTACGAAGTGGCCGATGCGATCGACCGCAACGACTTGGCAGGCCTGCGCGACGAGTTGGGAGATTTGTTGCTGCAGGTGGTCTTCCATGCGCAAATGGCAGCCGAGCAGGGGGCATTCGGCTTCGCCGACGTGGTCGCCACGCTCAGCGACAAACTGGTGCGCCGCCACCCGCATGTGTTCGCTGCGCAACAGGTGCCCGATGCACAGGCGGTGAGCGTCAACTGGGAGCAGATCAAGCGCGAAGAACGTCGCGCTGCCGGCAACCAGGACGACTCCGCACTCGCCGGCGTCGCGCGTGGGCTCCCGGAATGGCAGCGCTCCACCAAACTGCAATCGCGTGCGGCACGGGTCGGTTTCGATTGGCCTGGGCCAGTGCCGGTGCTGGAAAAATTGCAGGAAGAAATCGAAGAACTGCGTGTGGAGTTCGCACGCGGCCCGGTGGCCGACAACCAGGCCCGGCTGGAAGACGAACTGGGCGATGTGTTGTTTGTTTGCGCCAATCTGGCGCGGCATGCCGAGGTCGATGTCGGCGCCGCGCTGCGGCACGCCAATCTGAAGTTCGAACGCCGCTTCCGTGCGATGGAAGCGCAGGCGCATGCGACCGGTACTGCCTTGAATGCGTTGTCGCTGAGCGAGCAGGAAGCGCTGTGGCAACAGGTCAAACGTAATGAGCGCAGTCGCGATGTGCAGGCTGGCGATGGTCCAGCCATCGCCAGTTCCGGGAGCGATGCACCGGCCTCGCAAGCGCCTCTTCCCTGCGCACCGTCCGTGCACCACCCTGGCGCCTGTCACCGGGCAGTTGTCGGCCAAGTGGCCCACAGCGCAGATGGCAATCACTCCGCCCTCGACAGCTCGGACTCCGACACGCCACGTTCCATATGAACCTCGCGCCGACCACGCTGTTGCTGTTTGCCGCGACGGCGCTCGCCGAGCTGGTCGGTTGCTACCTTCCTTATCTCTGGCTGCGCAACGGCGGCAGCGTGTGGCTGCTGTTGCCCACCGCGCTACGCCTTGCCAGCTTCGTGTGGCTGTTGAGCTTGCATCCGGACGCGAGCGGTCGCGTGTATGCGGCCTATGGCGGCGTCTATATTGCCAGCGCACTGGGCTGTGGTTGTGGTGGGTGGATGGCGTGACGCCGACGCGCTGGGATCTGCTCGGCGCCGTCTGCTGCCTGTTCGGCATGGCGATCATCATGTTCGCACCGCGTAGCGCCTGACTGCGCTTGCGCAAACGCGCGCACGTTGCCGGTGTTGTCCAGTTGCCGCCCGCAGCGGCTGCACCTGTCATGCACGAGGCTGGCATTGGAGCGGCTAACAAAACGTAGCAAGCAGTCGCCAGGTGGGTGCGGACAGCGCACGCAGAACCGCAGTGTGCGCGTGGTACATGCCGATTCCGAGTACCGGCCGCGTCCGCCTGGCGGTGAGCGCAGTCGTTTTGTTGGCTGCTCTTAGGCATCGGGAGCGCTGAGGCATACTCAGGCAGGGATAGATCCACTAGACGCAAGGGGCTGCAGATGTTTCCGACTTCTTTTCTCGCCATCGTCGTGCTGGTTGCAGGCGTCGTTGTCTTGTTCAAAACCGTGCGCATGGTGCCGCAGGGCTACCAGTGGACGGTGGAGCGCTTCGGCCGCTACACCCACACCATGAGCCCAGGGCTGCACTTTCTGGTGCCGGTGGTCTACGGCGTGGGCCGCAAGATCAACATGATGGAACAGGTGCTGGATGTCCCCAGCCAGGACGTCATCACCAAGGACAACGCGGTGGTGCGCGTGGATGGGGTGGTGTTCTTCCAGGTGCTGGATGCGGCCAAGGCCGCCTATGAAGTGTCCAATCTGGAAATCGCCTCGATCGCGCTGGTGCAGACCAATATCCGCACCGTGATCGGTTCGATGGATCTGGACGAATCGCTCAGCCAGCGCGAAACCATCAATGCGCAGTTGCTCAGCGTGGTCGACCAGGCCACCAACCCGTGGGGCATCAAGGTGACGCGGATCGAAATTCGCGACATCCAGCCGCCACGCGACCTGATCGATTCGATGGCGCGGCAGATGAAGGCCGAGCGCGAAAAGCGAGCGCAGATCCTCGAAGCCGAGGGCTCGCGTCAATCGGAAATCCTGCGCGCCGATGGCGAGAAGCAGGCCGCCGTGCTCGAAGCCGAAGGCCGCAAGGAAGCCGCCTTCCGCGACGCCGAAGCACGCGAACGTCTGGCCGAAGCGGAGGCGCGCGCCACCCAGGTGGTGTCCGATGCGATCGCCAACGGCAGTGTGCAGGCGATCAATTATTTCGTCGCACAGAAGTATGTGGAAGCGTTCAAGGCGCTGGCCACCGCGCCCAACCAGAAGTTCGTGCTGATGCCGATGGAGTCCAGTGGCATCATCGGCTCGATCGCCGGCATCGCCGCGTTGGCCAAGGAAGCGATTGGCAAGCCCGACGCACCTGCCGTGCGCGTGCCGCCGTTACCGCCGCGCGCAGGAGGCTGAGCGATGCGCTGGGATGTGGCGGTCTGGGCAGTGCTGGCGCTGCTGCTGATTGCGGCCGAGACCTTGGTGCCGGGTGCCTTCCTGCTGTGGATGGGGATCGCTGCCGCAGTGGTGTGCGTGTTGGTGCTGGTGTTGCCGGACATCGCGTTGCTGGTGCAGATCGTGGCGTTCGTGGTGCTCAGCTTCGTCTCGGTGCAGGTGTATCGCACCTGGTGTCGCGGCAAGGGCCGTGAGAGCGATCGCCCGTTGCTCAATCGACGTGCCGAGCAGGTGATCGGCCGTCGCGTGTTGCTCGATCAGGCCATCGACGATGGTCGCGGGCGCGTCAAGGTCGACGATGCGTTCTGGGTGGTCGCCGGTCCCGATCTGCCGGCCGGCACGCCGGTGCGCATCGTCGGTGTCGATGGCAGACCTTGCTGGTGCAGCCGGTCAGCTGACGTCCGCGGGCAGGGCACATGTTGCGCTGCCAATGTCCGCATTGTTGCAGCGCGGCGTAGCATCGCGCTGCGTCACTGTTCTCCAATCAGCGTAATCGCGCTGCTGCGCGCACGCCGTTCCCCAGGCGCGGCAGGACGGGGATAATGAGCGTCTTTCCTTGGACCGGCGCTCATGACCCAGAAGACCATCCTCAACGACACCCATCGTGCGCTCGGCGCCAAAATGGTCGACTTCGGCGGTTGGGACATGCCGATCCACTATGGCTCGCAGTTGGACGAGCACCACCAAGTGCGCCGCGACGCCGGCATGTTCGACGTCAGCCACATGACCGTGGTCGACCTGCACGGTGCGCGCGTACGCGCGTTTCTGCGCGACCTGCTCGCCAACTCGGTGGACAAGCTCAAGGTCTGCGGCAAGGCGCTGTACACCTGCATGCTCAATCCGCAGGGTGGGGTGATCGACGACCTCATCGTCTATTACATGAGCGAAGACTTCTTCCGGTTGGTGGTCAATGCCGCCACCCGCGAAAAAGATCTGCAGTGGATCGGCGAGCAGGCCGTACGCTTCGATGTGCGCGTGGAAGAGCGCAGCGACTTCGCGATGATCGCCGTGCAAGGCCCCAACGCACGCGCCAATGTCATCGACCTGCTGGACCCGGCCGACACCGCAGCGGCGAGCAAGCTCGGCCGTTTCGCTGCACTGCAAACGCGTTCGCGCGATGGCATCGAATTGTTTCTTGCGCGCACCGGCTACACCGGCGAAGACGGTTTCGAAATCGTGTTGCCGCAGGAGGCCGCCGTCGCGTTCTGGAATGCATTGCTCGCGCAGGGCGTCAAGCCAGCAGGTCTGGGCGCACGCGACACCTTGCGTCTGGAAGCGGGCATGCATCTTTACGGGCAGGACATGGACGATGCGGTCACCCCCTACGAAGCCGCGCTGGCCTGGACGATTGCCCTGGACGAAGGACGCGACTTCATCGGTCGCCGTGTGCTCGAGTCGCAAAAGGCGCAGGGTGCACCGCGTCAGTTGATCGGTGTGGTGATGGACGACAAGGGCGTGCTGCGACATGGCCAGGCGGTGTTCACCGCCAGTGGCGAAGGCGAGATTCTGTCCGGCACGTTCTCGCCGACGCTCGGCAAGGCGATCGCCTTCGCGCGCGTGCCGGCCGGCAGCATCGATCAGCTACGCGTGGACATCCGTGGCAAGCAGGTGCCGTTGCGCGCGGTGAAATTTCCGTTCGTTCGCGATGGCCAGGCACAGCCCGGCGTGCTCGGCGACTGAAGCGTGCGACGCCGTGCATCCTGCGCACGGTGCCGCGTCCGCATCACCCGCCACCACACTGGCGCGTGCACCTGTCTCGTCGCGCGGTCTAAACTAACCACCTGTCCCCAACCCTCATCTTTCCCGGAGCACACCCATGAGCGAGATCCCTGGCGACCTCAAGTTCCTCAAATCCCACGAGTGGGCCCGCATCGAAAGCAACGGCCGCGTGACCGTCGGCATTTCCGACCACGCGCAGGGCTTGCTGGGCGACCTGGTGTACGTCGAACTGCCGGGCGTCGGCGACACCGTGCAGGTCGGCAACGGCGCTGCGGTGGTGGAATCGGTCAAGGCCGCCTCCGACGTCTACAGCCCGGTCAGCGGCACCGTCGTCGAGGTCAACAGCGCGTTGAGCGACAAGCCGGAAACCATCAACGAAGACGCCTATGGCGAAGGCTGGATCTTCGTCGTCGAGATCGACGACAAGGAACAACTCAACGACCTGCTGGACCCGGACGACTATGCGGAGCTGCTCGAAGACGACGAGCACTGATCCGGTTTCGTTGCCGCCGGCATCCGATGGCCGCTCTCAGAGCGGCCATTTTTTTTGGCGCGCTGGCGCCAGCGAGGCACGATCTCGGTGTGACAATGCCACGCCGTCGGCAGTTCGGTCTGGGACAGGAGTGCGTCGGTCGGTCTGTCGACGGCGATGCCGCTGCTCGCACGTCGATGCGGTAGGCGTATCGGCGGCAACGATCGAACTCGCATCCAATGCTCGCTCATCTGCACACGCGCCGGATTTCTGACGTGAGTCGTTCGTGAGGGTCTGGCGTGCACTCGGTGAAAAATTTTCCGCGGTGTTGCCCGTCGCGTTCGTCCGACGATGCATGCGATGCATGCCGCAGTCGGTGCGCGCGGTCGCATGCATGGCGATCTAAGCACGCAATAAGTTTGCGCATTTCTGCTCATGCGACGTCGGAAGTGCGACGGTTGGAAAAAAAATTTTCAGCTGGCGGACAGGCGGCAAGGAGTGCCTCCGTACCGGCGTGGCCACCGTGCTGTTGAAGCGCTCAAGCGGTTGCGAAAGCGCGCTGCTAAAAAAAAACAGCGGAAAAGAAGTGCTTTTTTGAAAAAGCTGTTGGGCGAACATGCTTTTCGGTGAGGCGCGTACGCCGGTGCGCACGCTGTTTTGCTGCTCTGGATGCGGCACGCAGCGATGCTTGGCTAAAAAAAAAATGCAAAAGAGTGTTGACAGTAAAAAAAAGCGTGATTAGGTTTCGCCCAGCAGACATTGCTGCTGAAGAGAGTGAGCAAAATCGACATCGCGCCGACAAGCTTGTTCCGGATGTCTACCGAAGCGCCAACCACGGTGGAGTCGGGGCCGCTTCTCTCCAAAAAAGCAGCTGTCGTTCCGACTACGCACACGTGTCGCCGCTCGATGCGGGTGTTCCTGTATCCGTTCCGTCGCGCATTACCTGCGAACGGTTCCCGACGACGGCATGCCGTCGCTGGGTTTGGTTCAACTGGGCGTTACAACTCCATAGTTCACTGACGAGGAGCCAATTACATGGCCACTGCAAAAGCTGCGAAAAAGAAACCCACCGCCAAAAAGGCAGTGAAGAAGACTGCCGCCAAGAAGGCCGTCAAGAAGGTCGCCAAAAAGGCAACCGCCAAGAAGGCAGTGAAGAAGACTGCTGTCAAGAAGACTGCAAAGAAGGCAGCCGCCAAGAAGGCAGTGAAGAAGACTGCGAAGAAGGCAACCAAGAAGACTGCCGCCAAGAAGGCAGTGAAGAAGACTGCAAAGAAGGCGACCAAGAAGACTGCCGCCAAGAAGGCAGTGAAGAAGACCGCCAAGAAAGCCGTCAAGAAGACCGCCAAAAAGGCAGTAGCGAAGAAGGGGACCAAGAAGTCCGCCACCAAGAAGACCGCTGCCAAGAAGCCGGTCGCGAAGAAGGTCGCCAAGAAGAAGCCGGCCGCTCGCAAGAAGAAGGCCGTTCCGGTCGCGCTGCCCGCAACCCCGGCACCGCTGATCTGAATCTTGTAATACCCGATCGCCGTAAACATCGAGCTCTCTCCCCGACGCCCAGCGGGGAGGGAGCTTTTTTATGCGCCTGGCACTGGCGTGGTCAGTGTTGCGCGGAGCGTCGCTCGCCGGCAGGCGGCGTAGGTTTCATCATCGAAGCGACGTGGCTCATTCCAAGTTCTAGACGCTGTGGTGCCCATGGCATGCCGGCCGCCAGCGCGGATGCTGCCGCGAGATGGTTTGACTCTTCCGAGCAAGCTCAGACAACTGCACCAATGCTTTGGCGCGACGGCAAGAGGCGATAAGAAGGGCCGACACAAAGCGTCACGGCGCGTTATGCGATGCAGGTCGGCCTGACTTGTTGGAGTGCCGGCACTGTATCGAGTCGGAGGGTAGAGACCGTGCGGTGGTCCAGGCCGAGAGACCTAGCGTTGACCAATAGCGTGTCTGCTTTGGCATGTCGAGCCGGTCGGCTCAGCTGACGCGCTGCTGGCAGCGGATTATTTAGGACGGCCAAAACCCCGAGCGTATTGATCATCCACAGGTTTGCTCTCCTGCGGCCAACAGGCACGCCTTCCGCAAGCCGACCAACGCGCATCCGAACATGCAGAAACAACAACCTGATTGGCCCCGACCTTCAGCTGCAGCACCTCCGCGCTTATCGCTAAACCGGCCCAATGCCAGGCCGCCATGGGGTCCTGGCTGAAAGAACTTCGCACCGGCTCCTCGCATCAGCAGCGCCAAGATCAGACATCATGGAACACATCGGTAAAACGAAGCTATTTGCAGGACTGCAACAAAAATCCAGCTGAGGGTCAGGGCTAATCAGGAACAACAAAGGCGGCCGAAGCCGCCTTTGCCTGCAGTCACCGACACGACGTCAGTGCAGTACGTCCACTCAGCGCGGTGATGCCACCGACTTGCTGGAAGACGCGCCCTTGCCAGCCGGGTCGGGCTTCTCTGCCAGCATGTTCTCGCTGCCGAAGTCGCCGTCCACATCGATGTCCAACCAACGCTTCGCCGGCAAGCCCAGTGCGCGGTCCAGGATAGTCGGCAGCATGCCTGAGGGCAGGCCACTCTCGCCGTTCCACAGGATCGCAATTCCCAGATCGCGCTCTGGCAGCAGCGCCACCAAGCCGCGGTAGCCCTGCACCGCACCGGCATGGAACACCACCTGATGACCGGCGTAGTCGAACACACGCCAGCCCAGCGCGTAGCTCGCCGCATCCACACGCTCGTGGCGCCAGCCGGAACGCATTTCGCCCGGCGTGGAGATCACTGGCGCGTGCAGGGTCGCCAGCAGCGGTGCAGGCAGCACGTCGGTGCGATGACCGGTGTGTGCGAGCAGCCACTGCGCCATATCGCTGGCGCTGGCGTTGACGCCCGCAGCGGGCGCCAGACGGTAATAGGTCGGCTTGGGCGTCAGCGACACCCAGCCATTGCGGCTGCGCACGTGCGGGCGTGCCCAGTGCGGACTGGCCTGGATGCCGGCCAGACCCAGGCTCGCATCGTTCATGCCCAGCGGCTTGAAGATGCGGCGTTCCACCAATTGCTCGTAGAAGCTGCCTGACGCGGCGAACACTACATCGCCCACCAGGCTGAAGGCCACGTTCTGATATGCGTAGCAATCGCCCGGCGCGCAGCGCAGCGGTGCGACCGCGAGTTTGTGGCTGAGCGAGTAGTAGTCGACGTTGGATTCGATATCGCGGTCGTAGGCATTACGAGTCAGGCCGACGCGATGGCTGAGCACTTCGGCGACGGTGAGCTGGCGCGTTGCGGCGCCATCGCTGAGCTGGAAGCCCGGCACGTAGTCGACCACCTTGCTGTCCCAGCGCAGCACGCCATCGTTGACCAGCAGGCCGGCCATGGTGCCGGCGAAGGCCTTGGACAGCGATGCCAAACGAAACACGGTGTGGCCATCGACCGGCTGCGGATGATTGACGTCGGTAACGCCATAGCCGCGCGCGCTGAGCACCTTGCCGCCCTGCACGATGGCCATCGCCATGCCGGGCACGCGGTTGCCGTAGGTCAACTGGTCCGCCATCGATTCGAATGCCGCCACGTCGAAGCCGGCAGCAGGTGCCAACACTTGGTTGGCCGGCAGCGAGGTGCGATAGGGCAGCGGTGCGGTGGACGACTGCGCAACCCTGGCCGGCTGCAGCGCAGCGGCGGTAGGCGCGGGTGTCTGCGCGGTGGAAGAGAGAGCCAGAGGCAATAATGCCCCGAACAGCCCGATGGCCAACGGTCGGAACCGTCGGCGCGTGCGCATTTCTGTCATGGTTGTCCCGCCTGTTCCGCTGCCTCCGGGGATTCTAGCGCCGCGCTTTGCAATAGCACAAACTGCCGGAAGATGAATGGGCATCATACTGATCCTATTGATGATTTTAAGTTCAGAAATCGAGCAGTCGCGGGCGGTCGAGGCATCGCTTTCCGTTGATGCTGTTCACGGTGCAAGCGGCGTGCCTGGGGGGCATCTGGCCCGCAGCGGGCTGCGCTTGCGCGCTGGGGGGCTGCGTCGCATCGGCTAACTTGCGCGCTTGTTTCGCGGGTGCTGCCGCTGCCATGCCCTTGCCGTCGGGCCCGCTTGTGCGGGCTGCCGTGACACGATGACGCATTTCTTGAGGCCGCAATCTGCGGCTGGCCGTTTGAGCGCGGCACTGCGAAGCTCGCCGCCATTGGCGTGGTCGTTCCTCTACATTTTTCTGCCTGCTCAGCGGTTACTACGTGTTGCGCCCGGTGCGCGAAGCGATGAGTGCCTCGGCCGATGTGGAAGCAATTTTCCCGACCGGCATGATTGCGTTCTTCGCCGCGCACGGCATGCCGCTGAAGGACTTCACGCTGCAGGTGCTGTTTACCTGCGCTTTTCTGATCATTGTGCTGCTGCAGCCGGTCTACGGCGCGCTGGTCAGCCGCTATCCGCGGCGGGTGTTCCTGCCAATGGTGTATGGCTTCTTCATCGCGACCTTGCTGTTGTTCTACGTGTTGTTCGACACGGGTGTGCCGGGTCGCGGCATGGCGTTCTTCTTGTGGGTGACCGTCTTCAACCTGTTTGCTGTGGCGGTGTTCTGGAGCTTCATCGCCGATGTTTTCAACAACGCCCAAGCGCGTAGCTACTACGGCTATATCGGTGCGGCTGGCACCTTGGGGGCGTTTGTCGGTCCAATCCTGACCCGCACACTGGTCGAACGCATCGGGATTGCGCATCTGATGTTGGTGTCGGCCGGGTTTTTGACCGTGTGCGTGGTCTGCGTGTTGCGTTTGCGGCTGTGGGCGGTTGTGCGCGAACACGAGCGCCAGCTCAGCTTCGGCGAAGTGCCGATGGGCGGCGATGTGCTCGGTGGCCTCAAACTTATCGTGCGTGAGCCGCTGCTGCGCTGGCTGGCCTTCATGGTGTTGTTCGGCGTGGGCGTCGGCACCTTGCTCTACAACGAGCAGGCAGCGCTGTTACGGCGTCTCTACGCAGACGCAGTGGCGGCCACGGCCTACTACTCCAGCATCGATTTGGCGATCAACGCCCTGGCGCTGGTGCTGCAATTGTTGGTGACGCGCGCGCTGCTATCGCGCTTCGGCATCGCGCCAGCGTTGTTGATCCCGGGTGTGCCGATCATGCTGGGCTACGCAGTACTGGCGGCATCACCCCTGCCGATGATGATTGCGATCGTGCAGGTGATGACTCGCTCCAGTGAATTCGCACTTGCCAAGCCCGCGCGGGAGACGCTGTACACGCGGGTAGATCGCGAGTGGCGCTGCAAGGCCGGTGCCGCAATCGGCACGGTGGTCTTCGCGGCGGCGATCTCACCTTCGTCTGGGTCCACAAGCGGGTGTCTGCGTTCGGTTCCAGCGCGGTGTTCGGCGTCGGGCTGCTGGTGGCGACCGGCATGAGGGTCGGCGCGTTCGGCCTGTTGCGCGAAGCACGCAAGTTACCTGGCGAGCGCGATGTGGGCACGAGCAGGCGCGTTTCCGAATGCGTGCGGCCACAGCAGCACGCGGCAAGCGTGTGTCGGGAGCATGGACGCTACCTTCGTAGCGCGGCGGTAGCGGCGTCTGCCAACAGCCCTGAACAGATGCATGTCATACAAGGACGATGCGTTTCCGGGATGCCGCATTGTCGCTTGGCATCGGCCACGCACATGACCTGCCTCTCCCACTGATCGCAGTGAGCGCACGCATCGGCACAATCGTGCGGGCGCGCCGAGCAGCCTGCGCGCAATCGCAGTTATGCTGGCGGCACCATTTGCCAAGGCGGTCTGCCATGTCCCTGTTCGCCATTATCGCCGGCCTGTGCGTTGCACTGCTGCACGTCTACATCCTGGTGCTGGAAATGGCGCTGTGGACGCACCCGCTGGGCTTGAAGACCTTCCGCAACAGCCTGGAAAAGGCGCAGGCCACCCGCGTGCTGGCAGCCAACCAGGGCCTCTACAACGGGTTCCTGGCTGCGGGCCTGTTCTGGGGTGCGCTGGCCGTGCGCGCCGACGTGCTGAGCTTCTTCCTGGGCTGTGTGGTGGTGGCAGGTTGCTATGGCGCCTACAGCGTCAACCGCCGCATCTTCTTCGTGCAGGCGCTGCCTGCATTGATCGCACTCGCGCTGCTGTGGCTGCCGCACTGACACCTGCGCCAGGGGGCTGCCCGCTCGTAGGAGCGGGCTTGCGACGAAGCGTGACTCGTAGCCCATCGCAAGCTAGCGATTCTCGGCGGATAGCGTGCGTCACGCAGGCACGCGTTTGACCGCGATGCGCACCCGTCCGACAAGGGGCTGACGGGCCACGTAGCCGGGGCGTTTTTTTCTGCCGCGACCGCAATCGCTTCAATCGCCTGCGTGCGGTCACGGCGGGCCGGCAACCGATTATCCGCTCGGCGATGCCATCGCCTGGGCGCTGCGGGCGGCGCAGGAAGTTTGTAAATGCTGCCGGTTGTTGCGCCAGCATCAACACCCGTGTCCACAAACAACGACGGCGAGCCGAAGCTCGCCGTCGTTTACTGCTGTGAGCCTGGCGCAAGCCTTATGCGGCTTCGCGTGGCTGCTGTGCCTGCGGCTTGTCGTAGAAGCTGGCCGCACGCAACTCATGCGGATCGAAGTCGTCTACGGTAATGGTGTCCATCATGATCTCGCGCAGCTCTTCCAGCAGATTGCGCTCTTCCATGCTGATCACGCCTTCGGCCACGGCTTCGTCCAGCTGCGCCGGGAAATCCAGTGCTTCGATGCCCTTGGTCTTGAGCGCCTTCAGGAACTTGCGCTCCACCGGCTCGGCCATCACGGCCTTGGTCAGGTAGCTGGCGATACGGCCCCCCGGATTGTTGGCGCACGGAGTCAGGAACACCCCCTGGGCCAGACGGTCGCGCGCTTCGTTCGGCGTCATCAACAGCGACGCCACACGATGGCCCAGACGATCGCCGGGCGCTTCGGCACGACGGCCCAGCGGGAAGATCAGCACCCACATCAACCAGCCCACCGGACGAATCGGGAAGTTGCGCAGTGCCGCCGACAATGCGGTTTCGATCTTGTGCACGCTGTCGTGGAACGCCCACGCCAGCAACGGCTGATCGCTCGTTGGCGCACCTTCGTCGTGATAGCGCTTGAGGATGGCGCTGGTCATGTAGATATGGCTCAGCACATCGCCCAGGCGACCGGACAAGGACTCCTTGAACTTCAACTTGCCGCCCAGCATCAGCATCGACACGTCGGCCATCAACGCCAGGTTGGCCGAATAACGATCCAGCTTGCGGAAGAAACGACGGGTATAGGCATCGCCCGGCGCCGCACCGATGCGTGCACCGGTCAGGCCGAACCAGAACGAGCGCACCGCGTTGGAAATTCCGAAGCGGATGTGGCCGAACAGGCTTTGGTCAAACGCTTCCAGGCCACGCTGCGTATCCGGGTCCTGCGCCGCCTGCATTTCCTTCAACACCCACGGATGGCACAGGATGGCGCCCTGGCCGAAGATCAGCAGGCTGCGGGTCATGATGTTGGCGCCTTCCACGGTCACGCTGATCGGCGCGGCCTGCCAGGCGCGGCCGGCAAAGTTGCGCGGCCCCAGGATGATGCCCTTGCCGCCGATCACGTCCATCATGTCGCTGACGACTTCGCGGCCCATCGTGGTGCAGTGGTACTTGGCGATCGCCGACGGCACCGACGGCACGTCGCCGCGATCCACCGCCGCAGCCGTGGCCTGCGACAACGCACTGATCGCATACGCCTTGCCACCGATGCGGGCGAGCGCTTCTTCCACGCCCTCGAAACGGCCCACCGACAAGCCGAACTGCTTGCGGATGCGCGCATACGCACCGGTCACGACTGCCGCCGCCTTGCTGCCGCCGCTGGCGGTGGAGGGCAGGGTGATCGAGCGGCCGACAGCCAGACACTCGTTGAGCATGTTCCAGCCCTTGCCGACCATCTCCACACCACCGATCAACTGGCTTAGCGGGATAAACACTTCTTCGCCGTGGATGGGGCCGTTCTGGAACGGCGAGTTCAACGGGAAGTGGCGACGGCCGATTTCCACGCCCGGGGTTTCGCGCGGCAGTAGCGCCAGGGTGATGCCGATGTCCTTCTTGTCGCCGATCAGACCTTCCGGATCGTAGGCGCGGAACGCCAAACCGATCAGCGAAGCGACCGGTGCCAGCGTGATATAGCGCTTGTCGAACGTCAGCTTGACGCCGAGCACGTTGGCGCCGTTCCACTCGCCCTTGCACACGATGCCGTAGTCCGGGATCGAGGTCGCATCGGAACCGGCAAACGGGCCGGTCAGGCCGAAGCACGGCACTTCCGCGCCGACAGCCAGGCGCGGCAGGTAGTAGTCCTTTTGCTCCGGGGTACCGTAATGCAGCAGCAGCTCACCGGGGCCAAGCGAGTTGGGCACACCGACGGTGGAGCTGACCACACTGGAGATCGAGGACAGCTTCTGAATCACCTTGTGGTGCGCCAGCGCGCTGAAGCCCAGGCCGTCATACTGCTTGGGAATGATCATGCCGAAGAACTTGTTCTTCTTGATGAAGTCCCATAGTTCTGGTGGCAGATCAGCGTGGACGTGGGTGATCTCCCAGTCGTTGATCATCTTGCACAATTCTTCCACCGGGCCATCCAGGAAGGCCTGCTCTTCGGCAGTCAACTGCGGCTTGGGATAGTTGAGCAGCTTCTGCCAGTCCGGGTCACCGGTGAACAGCTCGCCTTCGAAACCGACCGAACCGGTTTCCAGGGCGATGCGTTCGGTCTGCGACAGCGGCGGCAGCACCTTGCGGAAGAATTCCATCAGTGGCGTGGTCAGCAGCGGCTTGCGCAGGAACGGCAGCAGCACCGGTACGGACACCAGTACCACCAGCGCGGCGGCCACGATGGTGGCGGTGAGATTGGCACCCAGCAGCCAGCACGCCACCAGCACACAGGCGCTGATCGCAACCCACGTGGCAAGGCGCATCCGGTGATAGGCAGCGATACCCGCCGCCAGGATGACGAGGAGGAACGGTGCGACGATGCTCATGGTCTTGCTCCAGTGACATGCTCGGTGGTGTTGGACGCTGCGATGGTGCAAACCGCCGTCAGTGCGTCCAGATAATGCAACACGGTGGCGGTAAACGTGGTGTTGTCGTCGCCCGCCAGCATGTGCGTGGCATCTGGTAGATGCACGTGCTGCGCATGCGGCGCGTTGGAGAGAAATTCAGCGATGTTGGCTGGCGTGACCAAATCGCTGCGTCCGCCGCTGATCAGCAGCATCGGGCAGCGCACCTGTGCTGCCGCATCCAGCAATGCGTGCTGCTGCAACTGCGCATCCTGACCGGCCAGCTCATCGACCAGGCGTGGATCCCAGTGCCAATACCAACGCCCATCGGCACGCTGCCGCAGCAATGCCTGCAGTTGGCCCGGCGGTTTGCGCGGCCGATGCGGCAGGTAGGCGGCAATCGCATCGGCTGCCGCATCCAGCGATGCGAAACCGTCCGGATGCGCGATCATGAAACGCAGAATGCGCTCCACACCCGTGGTGTCCCAGCGCGGCGTGATGTCCACCAGCACGATCGCACGGAACAAGCCGGGCCAGCGCGCTTCTGCCAGCAACCCGAACAAGCCACCCATCGATGCGGCGACCAGCGCGATCAGATCGTCGGTGAACTGTGTTGCCGAGTAGGGCAGGTCCAGTGCATTGACGCTCGAATCGCCATGCCCGCGCGCGTCGTACGACAGCGTCCGGTAGCCATTTTGAGCCAATGTCGCGGCAGTGCTTTCCCGCGCATGCCGGGTCTGGCCAAAGCCATGTGCGAACAACACCGTCGGTGCGTGTCCGGCACCCTGCGTCGACACGGCAAGTACTGCATCACCAGCGTTGACGCTGGACACTGACGCAGTGGAGGCGAGGCTAGCGGGCGGGGTGACCATACTTAATGGTATGGATGTACAGTGGCGACTGTCAATACGTAATCGTATGGACGGTTAAACCATTGAATCATGGCGCTTTTATGTCAATGACGTGATGCATACTGCAACTGACTCAAGCGTATGGTTAAATCGCGCCATGAACGACACCACCGACTCCAGCCGTACCACACCCCGCGCCGGCTCTGGTCGCGGCAACCGCCTCAGCGCGGACGATTGGGCACAGGCCGCGCTTGACCTGATCGCCGAACAAGGCGTGGGCGCGGTCGCCGTGGAGCCGCTGGCGCGCCGGCTGGGCGTCACCAAGGGCAGCTTCTACTGGCATTTCCCTTCGCGCGATGCCCTGCTGCAGGCCGCCCTTGAGCGTTGGGAAATCTTCGAACAAAAGGAAGTGTTCGGCAGCCTGGAAGATGTCCCCGACCCCAGCGCCCGCTTGCGCGCGCTGTTCCAGCTGGTTGCGCACGAGGTCAAACCGCACGTCATCTACAGCGAGCTGCTCAAGGCACTCGACCACCCGGCCGTACGCCCGGTCATCGACCGCGTCTCGCAACGCCGCCTCGATTACCTCATCGCTTCCTTCCGGCAGGCCGGCCTCTCCCGCACCGACGCCCAGCACCGCGCGCGCCTGGCCTACGCCGCCTACGTCGGCTTTCTGCAGCTTTCCCTGCAACTGCAACAGCCCAAGCAGGCCCGCGAAGACTTCGAGGCCTATGTGGAGCATGTGATCCAGACGTTGATTCCTGGGTGAGCTGACGTGGTGAGATCGAACGCGCAGTACCTGCTTTTCGCGCTGGCATGAACAAAAAAGGGCGGGCCGCATGCGGCCCGCCCTTGCAACTGGCAACGACTCCTTCGATTAGAAGGAGAACGTCATGCCCAGCGTGTAAAAACGACCGATTGCATCGTAGAAGTTCGGGAACGTATTGCCGCTGTTCTGAGTGGTGTCACCGATCGTATTGCCGACGACTGGCGCCTTCTTGTTCGTCAGGTTGGCCACCGACAGGTTGACTTCGGCATTGAAGGGCAGCTTGTAGTTCACGCCAAAATCAAAGTAGCTATACGACGGGATTTCGCGGTAGCTCTGAAACCATGTGCCGGTTTCAGGCTCCACTTCCATCTTGCTGTTGTAACGCCATGCCAATGACACCGACAGATCGTTGTAGGACCAGCTGGAGCGCAGGATGGAGCGGTACTTCGAGTTGGGCGTGCAGCTGACGCTGTAGTAACCCAGACAATCACGGTTTTCCGATTCAGGAGTGGCCTGCGATTCCAGGGTGGTCACCAAGGTTGCGTCGTAGGCCAGGTTCAGGCGGCCCATCGAGCCCGGTAGATCGAAGCCATACTTCAGGCCGAGATCGAAGCCGTCGGTCTTCAACGTACCCTGGTTGCTCAAGATCAGCGAAATGCCGCGAGAGGTGGTGCCGTTGAAGGTGCCCGTCAACGGCGACCGTCCAATTAGGGCGCAGTTGCTATTGAAGGTCAGGCCAGGATTGAACGCAGGGTCATAGCAGCCGGAAATAACGTCATCGACGCTCTGCGAGGAGATGGTTTTTTCCATCTCAATCTTCCAGTAGTCCAGCGTCATGGCGAAGTTGGAGGTGGGGTTCCAGACCAGGCCAATCGTCTGCGTGTCCGCCTGCTCCGGAGTCAGCAGCAGATTGCCACCGGTCAGGACATTGACTTGACCAGCATTAGGTTGCGCAACCAGGCCAGCCGAGCCGGCAGGAACACCGGTCTGCACGCACAGGTTGGACAGCGTGCCCGGCACATTCGCTTGTGCCGCGCTGATTGCACCGCCGGCGCACGGATCGGTCTCCAAGTTGTCCAGGCTGGTAACCTGCGGAGCAAACAGCTCACCAATGCCAGGTGCACGGTTGGCGCGCTGGAACATGCCGCGGAAACGCAGACTTTCAATAGGCGCCCAGTTGATGCCGTACTTGAAGCTGCCGTATTCGTCGCTGGTATTGGAGCTGGTCTTGAAATCGGAGTAGCGGTAGCCGGCTTCCAGCGAGAGCGCGTAGACACCCGGTGCGTTATCGATCAGAGGGACGATAAATTCGCCAAATGCTTCGTTGATCGTAAAGCCGCCCTGGCTATCCGGGGTCGGCGCGCCGGTGCCCATGACTTCACCCTGGATCTGGCTCGGGCCGTCCGAACGTGTACCAGCCGTTGCACGACGGTGCTCGGCGCCCACAGCGACACCAATCGGATATTCCGACCAAGGGCTCTTGAATCCACCCAGATCGCCGCTGACGTTGAGCGCGGCATTGTCCTGCTCAACGTTCTGGATCGAGAAAGCACTCAAATTGATAAACTTGAGTGCTTCTGGCGAAACAGAACCTTCCGGACCCCAGACATTGAGCGGTACGCAGCCATTGCTCGGATCAACGCAAGTGCTGCCATCGAGAGACATCAAGGCTTGGCGGGTCTTGGACAGCGAGCCCCAGTTGCGAGATTCGGCAAGACGCTCAGATTCACCGTGCGACCAGAACGCGTCGTACTTCCAGTTATCGGTAATGGCGCCACGCAGACCGGCAGTCACCTGGAAGGTCTTGGTATCGAAGCGATCGGTGCGTGGGCCAAGCTCCGTCAGGCGACGGCCAATCGTCAGGCCTTCGATCATGGTTGCGTTGCCCGGAACGCAGTTGGCAGCGTCGATGCCATACGCTTGGCACAGCTGCTGGCGAGCAGGTTCAGGAATCAGGGGGTTGCCAATCGGCATGTCGAACGCTTCTTGAAACAAGCCGCTCGGTGCCAGAGATGCTTCCACGCGTGAGCGGGTGTAATTCACCTGGCCGTACGCTTCAGCATGCTCGTTGATTTCGTAGCGGCCCAGCGCGGTTGCCTGATACCGATCCAGTCCGGTCTGGAAAAGGTTGATCGGATTGAAGTTATACGTTTGGACGTCGCTGACAATCTGGCCGGTGGTCGGGTCGATCTGACCTCTGCCGTCCAGTGTGCCGTCATCACCTGGGGTGCCCCACACGCCGGGCGGACCCACGATCAGCGAAGGTACGGTGGTGCCCGAGCCCTGTGGACGTCCGTTAGCAGAAGAGCGTGACACTTTCCCCCAGGCACGATCGCCCTGGAAAACCGGGTCAACTTTGGTGTGACCCACACTGAACACGACATTGCCTTTGCCGTCGGACGAGTTGGCGCCCATCGTGGCTTCGATGCGCTGACGCGCACCATCGCCATATTTGGATTGACCGTAAGAGCTCTGAACCTCAACGCCTTCGAAGTCGCGGCGCAGGATGAAGTTTGCGACACCGGAAATGGCGTCAGCACCGTAGACCACGGATGCGCCACCGGTCAGCAAATCCACACTTTGGATAAGCGCTACAGGAATCGTATTGGTGTCAACGACACCGGAAAGATCGTACGGAACCGGACGGCGGCCATCGACTAGCACCAGCGTGCGGTTCGAACCCAAGCCGCGCAGGTCGAGTTCTGCTGCACCAGTGGCGCCGTTGTTCGTACCAGGACCGACGGTCGGCGAAACACTCGGCAGCTGCTTGACGAATTCTTCTACGGCAACAGGCTGCGTGCGCATGAAATCTTCACGCTCAATGCTCGTGACCGGGCTGCTCGTGGTCAGGCCCGGCGTCGAGATACGGCTACCGGTGACGTTGATCGCGTCTAGTGTTGCTGCTTCGTCGGCTGGCTTGGTCTGCGCGACCGCAGTCGCTGACAGAACGGCATTACCGGTGCCGAGCACCAACGCGAGCACAACTGCGTCGCGCAGTTTGTTGGACTTAAAATTCATTTAGCTCTCTCTCCAAGTGATCTTGGGTACTGCACTGCCAAGGGTTGTTTGCCTGTGGGGGGTTCCGAAAAAGCGGATCCAAAACGTCAGGGTGAACCGATGGTATATGCGTTGCGAGCGAAATTAAAGTCCTGTTAACGAAAAAGAAGAGGGTTGTGAAGGTGCCGGCCGAGCTGTTGCTCCACAACGCAAAACGCCACCGGCTGCAGGCCGATGGCGTTCAGTAAATTTTAATAAAATCAGTGATTTATAGGTCTTGCTCGTACCTGACGTACGGCACCGTCCCGTCGCTGCTGCTCTCGTTGCTCGGCGCGAATGGGTTCTTGCCACGGGAGATGACGTTCTCGGCGCCAACGGTGAGCTGGCCGCTCCAGGGGGTGCGCCAGGTCAGGCCCAGGCCCAGGCCTTCCCACTTTTCGGGCTGGCCGGGGACGTCCACGACGCGGCCGATGACGTTGGCGCTGAAGGCACCATAGCCGCCGCCAACGCTCAAGGTCTTGCTGTCCCACTGGTCGGCGATAGCCGGCGACACATCGGAAAGTGGCACCAGGCGTGCGCGGGCGTAGGTGCCGCCGATCGAGACGAAGCCTTCGCGACCGATATTCTTCTGCCCGAAGACGGTGAGGTCGTTTTGCTCGACACGTGTCAGTGGGGCCTTGCCGGCGCCGATCAGCCAGGCGGGCAGGGTGTCGCGACCGGTGCCGGCGGTAACGCCAACCCGGCCCCCGCCGCGATTGAACCCCAGCGTGCCGGAGACGCGCCGCGATGCCGCAACGCTGTCTTCCTCGTCATCGCCGATACCTGCAAGCAGACAGTGGCTGGCTAGCCCGCTGATATTGGTGCCGCGGCTGCTGTTGCAAAGCAGACCGAGCGAATCGCCAGAGGTCAGGCCAAACGCGGCATCGAGCGAGTTGCGGCCAAAATGCCAACGTGCGCCGGCCTTCTGCTCGCCAGTCGGCTCAAGATATAGAAAGGCTTCCACCTTGCCGCTGCCCTTGTTCCACACCGGCAGGATCGTGCTTTCGCGCAACTGCTGCTGGGCCGACTGCGCTTGCACGCATGTGGCCGCCGCGAGGGCAACCATCAAAGCTAGCGGGAGGCGCAGTAGGTGTCGCATAGCCAGAGGTCAGACCCAGGGGCAGTTGTTAAGTTCCCGAGAGCGGGCACGTACGATGCTAGGATGTTTATAATTATTTAACAAGTGGTCGTGTTCCCCGAAACGCAACCGTTATCCTATCTATTGCAACCTTTCCGGCGCTTCCCGCGAGGGCTGCGCTGCGCTGAAAAGTACGTCGAGCGCGGTCAACGGAAAGTGATACTCACGGCCACAGAATTCGCAGCGCACCTCGACTTCGCCAGTGGTCTCGGCGGCCGCGCGCGCCTCTTCCTCGCCCAGCGATTGCAGCATCGAGGCGACCCGCTCACGCGAGCAGGAGCAGCCGAAGCTGAGCGGCTTGCTGCCGAGCAACTGTGGCTCTTCTTCGTGGAACAGGCGGTGCAGCAGGTCTTGGCCGGCGACCGAGAGCAGCTCCGGTGCGCCCAGGGTGTCGAACAACGCGCCGATTCGAGTCCAGCCGTCGTTATCGCCCTCGTCGCCGGGAAGCTTCTGCAACAACAGACCGGCGGCCTGATCCGGGCCGGCGGCCAGTAACAGCCGCGTCGGCAGCTGTTCGGATTGCTGGAAATAGGTTTCGAAGGCTTCGGCCAGGTCCGGCGCCTGCATGCCGACCAGGCTCTGGTAGCGCTGCGGCTCACGCGGGTCCAGACCGGGGTTTTCGATGGTGATTGCCAGCAGCGCGGCGTCGCCCAGTTCGCGCAGATCGGTCGGTGCATCGACGCCGTCAGCCAGCTGCACGATGCCGCGCAAGGTGCCGGCGGCGGTGCATTCGGCAAACAGGGTGCGCAAGGTGTCGTTGCCGCGCAGTTGTAGCGACAGGCGTCCGTGGACCTTGCTATGACCAGTGAACAGGGCAGCGGCCACCGCCGCTTCGCCAAGCAGTTGACGAGCGGCAGGCGGGTACTCGGCGGCACCTTGGATGTCGTCCCAGGCCTTGGTCAGGCGCACGTGGACGCCGCGCACGCCGGCGGCGGGCAGCAGGAAACGGGAAAGCTGATCGTGATCGGTCATGGAAACATCGGACGTAAGGGACGCGTGTTGCCGGATAATGCAGCAGGCATCGGGATTGAAGGTCTTAGCGAACAGTGGGGACGGATGTATGGGATGACAAGCAAGCTGCGCCACCGCGGCGCAGGCGCTGTCTGCGCTGGGTCTTGGCGGCACCGCTGCTGTTTGCCGCGGCGAGCGTGCTGCAGGTGCTGTTCTTGCGGGTGGTCGATCCACCGATCAGCAGCATGATGGTGGGGCGTTATCTGGAAGCCTGGGGCGAGGGCGACTGGAGTTTTTCGCTGCATCAGCGATGGCGTGATTACGACAAGATCGCCGCGAGCCTGCCGATTTCGGTGGTAGCTGCGGAGGATCAGCAATTCCCGATGCACCACGGTTTCGATCTGCAAGCGATCGAAAAGGCGCGCGATCATAATGCCCGCGGCGGCCGCGTGCGTGGCGCCAGCACCATCAGCCAGCAGGTCGCCAAGAATGTATTTCTGTGGCAGGGCCGCAGTTGGGTGCGTAAGGGCCTGGAGGCCTGGTACACGGTCTTGATCGAGCTGTTCTGGCCCAAGCAGCGCATTCTGGAGATGTATCTCAACGTGGCCGAATTCGGCGACGGTGTGTACGGCGCGCAGGCGGCTGCCCAGCAGTTCTGGGGCAAGGATGCGGCAGGTTTGTCGCCGACCGAATCGGCGCGCCTGGCGGCGGTGTTGCCATCGCCACGGCATTACGACGCGCGCAGTCCCGGTGCATTCGTGCAGCGGCGTACCATGTGGATCCAGCGGCAGGCGCGCCAATTGGGCGGCCCTGCCTACTTGCCGGCACCATGAGGGTGAGCACGATCGATACCGTCCAACTACCGGTCTCCCCTGAGCACCTGACCGTGGTCATCGCGGCCTTCAACGAAGAAACCAGCATTCCCCTTCTGCATCCGCGCCTGTGCGCAGTACTGGCGCAATTGCACGGGTTGCAGACGCATGTGCTGTATGTCGACGACGGCAGCACCGACGGCACCTGGGACGTATTGCATGCGCTGACCGAGGCCGATGCCAACGTCAGTGCGGTGCGGCTATCGCGCAATTTCGGCAAGGAGTTGGCGATTTCTGCGGGGCTGGATCATGTGCTGCCGGGTGCGGTGGTACTGCTGGACGCCGATGGCCAGGACCCGCCGGAATTGATTCCGGAATTCGTTGCGCTGTGGCGTAGCGGCTACGACAACATCTTCGGCACGCGGGTCTTTCGCGAGGGCGAGAGTTGGCTCAAGCGCAGCGCCGCGCATGCGTTCTACCGTGTGATCCGGCGCTTGTCGCGCACCCCGATTCCTGCCGATACCGGCGATTTTCGCTTGCTGTCCCCGCGCGTGGTGGAGGCCTTGCAACAGCTGCGCGAGCGCCATCGCTTCATGAAGGGGCTGTTTGGCTGGGTCGGATTCCGTCAGGTGGCGCTGCCGTATCGGCGCGCGCCGCGTTTGTCCGGGAACAGTAAGTTCACCGTATGGCGGCTGTGGAATTTCGCACTCGACGGCATCACCAGTTTTTCGACGGTGCCGCTGCGGGCGGCCACGTATCTGGGCTTGCTCACCGCGTTGCTGGCGTTTGTGTTCGGTGGTTGGGTCGTCATCAAGGCCGCGCTGGTGGGCGACCCGGTGGCAGGGTGGCCGACCATGATGTCGGTGATCCTGTTTCTGGGTGGCATGCAGCTGATTGCCTTAGGGCTGATTGGCGAATATCTGGGCCGGTTATACGACGAGGCCAAGCAGCGCCCGCTGTATCTGGTCGATACCCACCGCGGCGCGGTGGGAGTAGGCTGTGGGGACCAAACCAAGCGCGGAGCGGGCCATGCAGACCGTACGACAGCTGTTGGGGACCAAGCAGGTTGAGGTATTTGCGGTTGCGTCCGATGCCGCGGTGATCGAGGCGATTGGCTTGATGGCCTAGAAGGCTGTTGGCGCGGTGTTGGTGATGGATGGGCCGCGCTTGGTCGGGATCGTCTCCGAACGCCATTACGCGCGCAAGGTGGTGCTGCGTGATCGCTCGTCTTCCACGACCAGCGTCGCCGAGATCATGAGCGCCGAGGTGGTGACGGTGTCGCCATCGGACACGGTGGAGCGCTGCATGCAACTGATGACCGACGGGCGCTTTCGGCATCTGCCGGTGGTCGAAAACGGCCGCGTGCAAGGTGTGATTTCGATTGGCGACCTGGTCAAGGCGGTGATCGAAGCGCAGCAGCAGGATATCGACCAACTGCAGCGCTACATCGCCAGTTGATGCTGCAGCGCGTTATTGCGCGTACTTGCCACCGCAATCGCTGTCCTTGCCTGGGCCTGGTTCGAAGGTCGCGAGCAGGGCAGCTGGCGGGGCGATGCTGCCAAGTGCCACCGTGATCGCGCCGCGCACCCCTAGTGTCGCGTTCCGTTGATAACTTTGCAGAGCCGTTCGATCTTGGCGAGGATCGAGTCAGCGGTCGCAGTCCATTTGAACGGTCGCGGGTTTTGATTGTAGTGCTCCACGAAGGCGTTGATCTTGCGCTTTAGATCAGCCACCGAGTCGAAGGAGCCGCGCCTGATCGCCCGTTGGGTGATCAGGCCAAACCAGCGTTCGACCTGATTGAGCCAGGAACGGTAGGTCGGCGTGTAATGCATGTGGTAGCGCGGCCGTTTGGCCAGCCATGCCTTGATCCTGGCGTGCTTGTGGGTGGCGTCGTTGTCGCAGATCAGATGCACGTCCAGATCCTGCGGCACCTGCGCGTACGCAGGTCGATTTCTGCAGTGCCAGAAAGATCGCTATCGCCGGCAGTGCCGCTGAACTTCTCGTAGCGACAGACATCGCCATCGCGGCGGAAGCGGCCTTCCAGCGTGTAGGGCGGTGTGGATGGTATTGCGACGCCAGCAGGTACAGGTCTGCCATGTCCTGGCCGCTGAGCGCCATCTGCAGGTCGAATACGCGGAGCTGGAACGGGTTGGTCAACGTGCCGCGCACATGCGTCCGCGTGGCGCCGGCACTGCCGCGCAGATCGATACGGAAGGGATGTTCGCTTTGACTCAATTCCAGCGGCGAGGCGGTATTGCCCTTGAGCGCGAATGGATAGCCTTTCCAGCGGCCCTTGCCGTCGATGCTGATCGGTGCGGCGCGCTGGTCGCTGCTGGGCGGCGCCAGGCTATTGATCGCGACATCCACATCCGAGCGGCTGGCATCGTCGATATATTGCAGGCGCCCGTTGTTCACCAATAAGCGTCCCAGGCGCGGCATGCTGCTGTCGCTATGGGACTGGTCGAAGACCCAGTTGCCCGGATGGCTGTCGTTGCCGGCTTCCAGCAACAGCGTTGGGTGTTCCAGCCGGATTTCCGGCAAGCGCAGCTTGCCGCGCAGCAATGGCCAGAGTTCGACATCGATCTCGGCCGCATTCAATTCTGCCATCGCGCCGCGCTTGGACCACGATGCATTGCCCAGGCTCAAACGCTCGCCGCGCACCGTGGTGATGCGGCCCAGATCGACATCCAGATGGCCGAGATGAAATTCGCGCCCGGTCTTCGCGGTGACCGCACGTTCGACCGGCCCGCGCAACCAATTTCAGTCGAACAGCAGCACGAAGACCGCTGGCAGCACCGCGAAGATGCCGAGCCCGATCCACCAGCGTCGACGATGCGGGCTGCGGGAGGGCGAAGCAGCAGCGGGGGCGGTCACGTTGTTCACGTGCGCAATGGTTGGCGATGGTTCGTGCACGACGCGCGAACGCGCCGATGATCGCAGATCACATCACCTGCGCGATGACGGCAACGAAGTGGCAAGTGCTACCGGCGAGCACGAACAGGTGCCAGATCGCGTGGAAATAACGCTGGTTGTCGCGTTGATAGAAATACGTGCCCAGCGTGTAGAAAAGACCGCCTGCCAACAGCCAGTACAGCGACCAGGTATCGACGGAGCGCAGCAACGGCTGGATCGCCACGATGATCAGCCAGCCCATTGCCAAATACAGCACCGTCGACAGCAAGCGAAAGCGACCGGTAAAAAACATCTTGAAGATCACTCCGGCGGCGGCGATCGTCCAGACGGCCGCAAACAATCCCCAGCCCCAGGGGCCACGCAGGTTGATCAGCGTGAACGGGGTATAGGTGCCGGCGATCAATAGATAGATTGCGCAGTGATCGAGCACCTGCAGACGCGCCTTGGCGCCTGGATGCGCAATGGCATGGAACAGCGTGGAGGCGACGTAAAGCAGTACCAGCGTGGCACTGAACACGATGGCGGTGGCCAATTGCCAGCCATCGCCATGGATGGCGGCCAGCGTGATCAGCACCGAACCGCCAGCCAATGCGGCAATGGCGCCCAGGCCGTGGGTCACGGCACTGGCAATTTCGTCGCGCAGGTCGGTCGAGGGGGAGGCGTCTGCGTTCATTTCAAAAAGGTACCGTAACTGCGAGCAATTCGCATCGCCGGCTGTGGCGCACGCTTGCTGCAGGTCACGCGCAGGTCAATCGATCGCCTTGGCATGGACGTGTTCGCGGGTGGCCGAGAAACGCACATCCGGCGCGCGTTCCTGGGCCAGCTGCAGGTTGACCCGGGTCGGTGCCAGGTAGACCAGCTGGCCGGCGGCGTCGATGCCCAGATTGCCGGCATTTTTCTCGCGGAATTCGTCCAGCTTCTTGACGTTGTCGCAGTGCACCCAGCGCGCCGTGGTGACGCTCACCGGCTCGAAGATCGCGTCCACGCCGTATTCGTCCTTGAGCCGATACGCGACGACGTCGAACTGCAGCACGCCGACCGCGCCCAGGATCAGATCGTTGCTCATCAACGGGCGGAAGAACTGCGTGGCACCTTCTTCGGACAGCTGCGCCAGGCCCTTCTGCAATTGCTTGAGCTTGAGCGGGTCGCGCAGGCGCGCGCGGCGGAACAGCTCCGGCGCGAAGTTGGGAATGCCGGTGAACGACAGCGATTCGCCTTCGGTGAACGTGTCGCCGATGGAGATGGTGCCATGGTTGTGGATGCCGATGACATCGCCCGGCCAGGCTTCGGCGGCGATCTCGCGATCGGAGGCCATGAAGGTCAACGCATTGGCCAGCTTGACGTCCTTGCCGCTGCGCACATGCAGCGTCTTCATGCCGGCTGTGAACTTGCCGGAGCACACGCGCATGAACGCCACGCGGTCGCGATGCTGCGGGTCCATGTTGGCCTGGATCTTGAACACGAAGCCGCTCAGTTTGGTTTCGCTCGGCGCCACGCGACGGCCAGTGGTCTCGCGCGTTTGCGGCGGCGGTGCGTGTTCGATGAAGAAATCCAGCAGTGGTTGCACGCCGAAATTGTTGACGCCCGAACCGAAGAACACCGGGGTCTGTTGACCGGCGCGATACGCATCCAGATCGAACGGGTTGCTCGCGCCTTGCACCAGTTCCAGCTCGTCGCGCAGCTCGGTCAGCATCTGCTCGCCGATCTTTTCGGCCAGGCCGGGCGCATCCAGCGACGGGAAGATGGTGGAATCCTGACGGGTGAAATTGCGCCCCTGTTCGTACAGATGCACTTCGCCGGAAATCAGGTGCACCACGCCCTTGAGGCGCTGGCCCATGCCGATCGGCCAGGTGACCGGCGCGCATTGGATGCCGAGCACGGTTTCCACTTCATCCAGCAGATCGATCGGGTTCTTGCCCTCGCGATCGAGCTTGTTGATGAAGGTCATGATGGGGGTGTCGCGCAGCCGGCAGACTTCCATCAGCTTGATGGTGCGTTCTTCCACGCCCTTGGCCACGTCGATCACCATCAGCGCCGAGTCCACCGCGGTGAGCACGCGGTAGGTGTCCTCGCCGAAGTCGGCGTGGCCGGGGGTGTCGAGCAGGTTGACGATCTTGCCCTCGTACGGGAACTGCATCACCGAGGAGGTCACCGAGATGCCGCGCTCCTTTTCCAGCGCCATCCAGTCCGAGGTGGCATGGCGGGCGGCCTTGCGGCCCTTCACCGAGCCGGCCATCTGGATCGCGCCGCCGAACAGCAACAGCTTTTCGGTCAGCGTGGTCTTGCCGGCGTCGGGGTGGGAAATGATGGCGAAGGTGCGGCGGCGCGCGGCTTCGTTGGAGACATCGGACATGGGCGGGGCGCGCCCGGTCGGACGCCTGCGGAAACTAAGGAAGCCGATGATTATAGCCGCTTGGCTGCGGCACGCCTTTGCGGCAGTGCTGGCATCCGCGATTCCGGCGGTGGGCCGTGGCCTGGGCCTGCCTCAGGGGGCTGGCGAGGGAAACTGCAGCTCGCCCTGTGGGCCGAGCATGCGGAACGGCAGCGAGACCAGTTGCATGTCGGCATTGCGCTGGATCGCGAAATGCAGATGCGGCGCACGGCTGAAGCCGGTATTGCCGGAACTGCCCAGCCGCTCGCCGGTGCGCACGGCCTGGCCCAGGCGCACGGCTACGCCGTCGGGCGCCAGGTGGGCGTAAAGGGCCATGCTGCCGTCGGCGTGCAGCACGCGCACCAGGTTGCCGCCGCCGGCTGCGGGGTCGTTCGGGCTGTTGTCGACGACATCGCGCTGTACCTGCATGACCACACCGTCGCGCGCTGCCAGGACCGGCGTGCCCTGCGGCATGGCGAAGTCCACCGCGTACCAGTTGGGCGCATCGGCATGGCTGAAGTGTCCGCCAAAGCCCTGCGCGACCTGCACCGGTACGCCGCGGAACGGCAGCTGATAGGGCACGGGCTGCGGAGTAGCCCGCGGGTCGCCCGGCACCACGTCGAGCGTGAGCCCGAGCCCGCCCAGGGGGCGCAGGCTGCTGGCTAGATACAGCCGGGTTACCAGGCGGCGCTCGTTTGGGGCCATCGCAAGCGTCAGCGGCAATTGCGGCACGGCGCGGTAATCCTCGCTGGGTGGTGCGCTCAGGCGCAGTTGCGCGGGCCCGGCCAATGGATTGGTGACCCAGGCCAGGTAGACCGGGGCCTGCCATTCCAGTTGCAGTGCAGCGCCGGTGCCGATGGCGGTCGGCGCGGATTGCGAGGCAGGTGACTGGGTTGCGGCAACGCCGGGCCAATGCCAAAGCTGCTGTGCGTCTACCGGGCGTGCGCAGCCTAGTAGCAAAACGAGCGCCACGATCAAGGCCGACAGGGGAGTGCGGAGCACGAAGTGAGGCACGCCATCGATTCGAGCAAAAGGGGCGCAAGTATGCGGCCCATCACGGGCGGGAGTGGTATCGGATGAAAATATATCTTTCCATCCGCATGAAAAGATTGACATCGCGAAAATCCGCTGGCATCTTAGCCTCACCATCGAGACCGGCGGAGGGACAGGCCCTTTGATGCCGGGGCAGCCAGCGGAGCGCGCAAGCGTCCGCGTTTGGTGCCAAATCCTGCGGGGACCCCGCGTCCGCCGAAAGATGGTTCGACTCGTGCCTTGTGCGCGTCGAACGCGAGCTCCGCGAAGCTCGATGGCCGATCCACCCTGGATACCGCCATGAGCCTCGTGAATACAGCATCGCCGTCTATCAACGATCCCATTGACACCCCCACCGTCATCGATGACGACATCACTGCCGTGCGCGGCGAACGCGTCATTGCTCTGCCGATGCGCCATGCCGGCATGCGCGAGCTGCGGCTGCGCTATGAACTGATCGGCGCGGCCAATGCGCCGGTGGTGTTCGTGGCCGGCGGCATCTCTGCGCACCGCCATTTGGCCGCCAGCAACCTGTTCCCTGAGAAGGGCTGGGTGGATGGGCTGGTGGGCAGTGGCCGCGCGCTGGATCCGGCATCGCGGCGTCTGCTTGCGTTCGACTTTCTCGGCGCCGATGGCAGCCTGGATGCGCCGATCGATACCGCCGATCAGGCCGATGCGATCGCTGCGTTGCTGGACGCGTTGGGCATCGGACGTTTGCACGGTTTTGTCGGCTATTCCTACGGTGCGCTGGTTGGCCTGCAGTTCGCCATTCGTCATGCGGCCCGCGTCGGGACCTTGGTTGCGGTAAGTGGTGCGCATCGTGCGCACCCATATGCCGCGGCCTGGCGTGCATTGCAGCGCCGCGCGGTGGCGCTGGGCCAGCTGCAGTGCGCAGAACAGCACGGTCTGGCGCTGGCCCGTCAGTTCGCCATGCTCAGCTACCGCACGCCGGAAGAATTCAGCGAGCGCTTCGATGCGCCGCCGGAAGTGATCAATGGCCGCGTGCGTGTGGCCGCCGAAGACTATCTGGACGCCGCCGGCGCGCAGTACGTGGCACGCACGCCGGTGAATGCCTATTTGCGTCTGTCCGAATCCATCGACCTGCACCGTATCGACCCCGCGCGCGTGCGCGTGCCCACCGTCGTGGTGGCGGTGGAGGGCGACCGCCTGGTGCCGCTGGCCGACATGGTCAGCCTGGTCGAAGGCCTGGGCCTGCGCGGCAGCCTGCGCGTGTTGCGCTCGCCTTATGGCCACGACGCCTTCCTCAAAGAAATCGATCGTATCGACGCAATCATCACTACCGCCCTTCGCAGCACCGGAGAAACCGCATGAGCTTTCGTGACCCCACCCACACCCCCTGTACTGCTGCCACTGCCGCCGTGCGTGCCGGTATCGACCGCGATACCGCCTACGGCGCGGTGACCCCGCCCATCGTGCTGTCATCGAATTTTTCGTTCGATGGTTTCGGCAACAAGCGCCAGTACGACTACACCCGCAGCGGCAACCCCACCCGCGACCTGCTTGGCGAAGCGCTGGCCGAACTGGAAGGCGGCGCAGGTGGTGTGATTACCTCCACCGGCATGGGCGCGATCAATCTGGTGCTCAACGCGGTGCTGCAGCCGGGCGATACGCTGGTGGTGCCGCACGATGCGTACGGCGGCAGCTGGCGTCTGTTCAATGCGCTGGCCAAGAAAGGCCACTTTGCGCTGATCACCGCCGATCTCACCGACCCGCGTTCGCTGGCCGATGCCTTGGCGCAGTCGCCCAAGCTGGTGCTGATCGAAACCCCGTCCAACCCGCTGCTGCGCATCACCGATCTGCGCTTCGTCATCGAAGCTGCGAAGAAGGTCGGTGCATTGACGGTGGTGGACAACACCTTCCTGTCGCCCGCGCTGCAGAAGCCGTTGGATTTCGGCGCCGATCTGGTGCTGCATTCCACCACCAAGTACATCAATGGCCATAGCGATGTGGTGGGCGGTGCGGTGGTAGCGCGCGATGCGGAGCTGCATCAGCAACTGGTGTGGTGGGCCAATGCGCTGGGCCTGACCGGCTCGCCGTTCGATGCCTTCCTCACCTTGCGTGGGCTGCGCACGCTGGACGCACGCCTGCGCGTGCATCAGGAAAATGCCGATGCGATCGCCGAGTTGCTGGATGGGCATGCGATGGTGAATCAGGTGTATTTCCCCGGTCTGGCGACGCACCCGGGTCATGCGCTGGCTGCGCGCCAGCAGAAGGGCTTCGGCGCGATGATGAGCTTCGAGCTGGAAGGCGGCGAAGCGGCAGTGCGCGCGTTCGTCGATGGCCTGCGCTACTTCACCCTGGCCGAATCGCTGGGCGGGGTGGAAAGCCTGATTGCCCATCCGGCTTCGATGACGCATGCGGCGATGACTGCCGAAGCGCGTGCGGCAGCCGGCATTTCCGATGGTCTGCTGCGGCTGTCGATCGGGATCGAGTCGGCCGAAGATCTGCTGATCGATCTGCGTGCCGGCCTGTCCCGCGCAGAAGCCACCTTGACCACCACCAACCGTAAAAAAGTCGACGCGTGAGCACGGTGCTGCCTGCTTCGCGCCGCGCGCCAGTCGCTGCGGTGACGCCGACGCCGCGGCTGGCCTTGCTGGGCACCGGCACCGTGGGCCGTGCTTTTGTCACGCGCTACACCGCGTTGCAGGAGCGTCAGTTGCGCTTGCCCCGCTTCGATTGGCTGGCCAATTCGCGCATTGCGCACGATTGCGGCGTGAGTGCCGAGCAGGCGCTGCAACAGGCCAATGCCGCGCCGCGTGGGCAGACGGTCTTGCAGCCGTGGGCTGAAACCACTGCGCTACGTGCCGGCGATGTGTTGGTAGACGCCACCGCCAGCGATGTTGTCGCCGATTGGCATGTCCAATGGTTGCTGCGCGGTGTGCATGTGGTCACCGCCAACAAACTGGGCCAGGGCACCGCGTTGTCGCGTGCGCAGGCGCTGCATGCTGCGTGCTGCGTGTCATGCCAGCGGCGCGCATTACGGCGACAGCGCCACCGTGGGCGCTGGGTTGCCGGTGTTGAGCAGCGTGCGTGCGTTGGTCGCCGGCGGCGATCACATTCATTCGATCAAAGGCGTGTTGTCCGGATCGTTGGCGTGGCTGTTTCATCGCTACGACGGCAGTGGTGCGTTTTCCGATTGCGTGCGCGAAGCAATAGCGGCTGGTTATACCGAGCCGGATCCGCGCATCGATTTGTCGGGCGAAGATGTACGGCGCAAGCTGCTGATCCTGGCGCGTGCCGCAGGTTGGCAGCTGGAAGCTGCGCAGGTGCATGTGGAATCGCTCGTGCCGGCCGTTGTCGCCAAGCTGCCGCTTGCCGAGTTGGATGCGCATTTGCGCGCGCTGGATGCAGTGGTGGGTGCGCGTTGGCAACAGGCGCGCGCGGCAGGGCGTTGCCTGCGGTTCGTTGGACGTGTGGACGCACATGGGGCGAGCGTCGGCTTGCGCGAGTTGGCGCCGGATCATCCCTTGGCCGGCGGTGCTGGTACCGACAATCGGGTTGCGATCAGCAGCGACCGCTATCGTGCGCAGCCGTTATTGATCCAGGGGCCGGGCGCCGGTGCCGAAGTGACTGCAGCGGCGCTGCTGGACGATGTGTTGCGGATCGTGGCCGGGTGATGCGCTGAACGATGAGCGCTTGAGCGTTTCAGACAGCCGCGCTCGTCGCTTGGGCAGGCGACTTATGGACGCTCGTATTGCTGCGCGATGGTACTGGATGAATGCGCATTGCCACTGACGCTGACGGCCAGTGGGTGGTCCTGGAAGCCCTGGGCTCGGCAGTCTGGATGTCGTGCTGCTGGTTTGATAGCGGCAGAAGACATGCTCGTTCGATCTGTGCGCTGTTGCTTGGCGCCTGACGTGACTGCGGCCGAGTACATCAGCGTGGAACCGCAACCCTGCTGTCTTGAGGTTGCGGCCCATGCATTATGCAATCGGTTGCCTGGATTGGCCCGGCGGGGCTTTGGACACCTGCGCATGCGGCAAGCGGGCCTCATGCACCTGTGTGCGCGCACTCGCGCCTAACGCTCCAGGGCCTGCAGGCAGGCTGCCGCCTTTTTAGCCCATGTTTAACGCAAGCGGCGTATGAACCCGTGGCAATGCTGAGGCCTCTCCGGAACCGATGGCTTGCATCAACCACTGCCGGTGTTGGAAGCCATGATCGACCGCCGTTTGCCTAAGGCTGCCTTGCCGGCTCCGTTCTTTCATGAAGTCGCCAGTCGCGCGCATGCCGGAACCGGATGTGCGCTGCATGGGGGGGCGCTATGCACTCACCAGATCGCGGCGCTGCTGCTCAGCATTCGATGACATTCACCGCCAGGCCGCCGCGGCTGGTTTCCTTGTACTTGTCCTGCATGTCGCGGCCGGTATCGCGCATGGTCTTGATGACCTTGTCCAGCGAGACCTTGTGCTTGCCGTCGCCACGCATGGCCATGCGGCTGGCGTTGATGGCTTTCACTGCGCCCATCGCGTTGCGTTCGATGCATGGGATTTGCACCAGGCCGCCAATCGGGTCGCAGGTCAGACCCAGATTATGTTCCATGCCGATTTCCGCCGCGTTTTCGATCTGCCCCGGGTTGCCGCCAAGCGCAGCAACCAGGCCGCCAGCTGCCATCGAACAGGCCACGCCCACCTCACCCTGGCAGCCGACCTCGGCGCCGGAAATCGAGGCGTTTTCCTTGTACAGGATGCCGATCGCAGCAGCAGTCAGCAGGAAGTCGAAGATGCGTTGCTCGGAGGCGCCCGCACAGAATCGATCGAAATAATGCAGCACCGCCGGGATGATGCCGGCCGCACCATTGGTCGGGGCGGTGACGACACGGCCGCCGGCGGCGTTTTCTTCATTGACTGCGAGTGCGTACAGGTTGACCCAGTCCAGCGTCGTCAACGGGTCGCGCATGGCCGCTTCCGGCTTGGAGGACAGCTCGCGGTACAGCGCCGGTGCGCGCCGCGAGACATTCAGGCCGCCAGGCAGGGTGCC
Source organism: Xanthomonas sp. JL1 (assembly GCF_038405005.1). Taxonomy (NCBI): domain Bacteria; kingdom Pseudomonadati; phylum Pseudomonadota; class Gammaproteobacteria; order Lysobacterales; family Lysobacteraceae; genus Xanthomonas; species Xanthomonas sp. JL1. The sequence continues at coordinate 55,378 of NZ_JBBYGR010000035.1, forward strand.
TTCTTGGCGGATGCCGCGCTCCACGCAGGACTGCATTGCCTTCCATACCTCGCGCAGGCCCGCACGGATCTCGTCTTCGCTGCGCCAACTTTTTTCGTTTTCGAACATCAGTACGGCAATGCTCAATCCGCTGCGCGCGCATTGCGCCAGCAGTTCGTCGCCGCTGAGGAACGGGTAGGGCAGCGGCGTTTCGTCGGCCACGATGCGATCGTCGGCAGCATCGTCCTGGTTGACCACGAAACCGCCGCCCACCGAGTAGTAATCGCGTGTGGCGATCACGCCTTCATCGGCGTCGTAAGCGGTGAAGCGCATGCCGTTGGTGTGGTAAGGCAGCTTCTGCCGCTTGTTCATCGGCAAGTCGCGCTTTTCCTCGAAGCTGATCTCGTGCTGGCCCATCAAGCTGATGCGCTTGCTGGTGCGGATGCGCTCCAGCACGGCCGGGATGATGTCCGGGTCGATCAGGTTCGGGCGGTGGCCTTCCAGCCCCAGCAGCACCGCCTTGTCGGTGCCATGGCCGCGGCCGGTCAGGGCCAGCGAGCCGAACACTTCGGCGCGCAGGCGCATCACGTCCTGCAGGCGCCCGGCATCGAGCAGCCAGCGATGCACGAAGCGCTCGGCGGCGCGCATCGGCCCCACGGTGTGTGAGGAACTCGGACCGATACCGATCTTGAACAGGTCGAACGTGCTGACAGCCATGCGTGCCGGAGAGGTGAGCGTCAAGGCGGCTATTCTAGTCGTACGGCGACTGCGGCACGGCTGCAGCGCAGCATGAGAGCTCAGCGGATGCCCCTGACCCTGTTCCAGCGCGACGATTGCCATCTGTGCGACCAGGCCATGGAGGTGCTGGCGCAGGCGCGCGCGGGCGATTTCGACAGCGTGTTTATCGACGACGATGCGGCGCTGGAGTCCGCTTACGGTGCGCGCGTGCCGGTGCTGCGTGATGCCGGCGGGCGCGAGCTGGAGTGGCCGTTCGATCGCGTCGGCCTGCGTGCGTGGCTGGATGACATTGGCAGCTGAAGCCCTGCTTCATTGCATCCGCGCTGCAGGCATCAGTGCAAACGAAACACACGCAATGCCCGCGAGCCACTCTGGGATGGTGACCTCATCGGCACCACTGATCCTTGCAAGGCACGCCGTCGTGGTCGCCATCCATCTGCGTGCCTGGACGATGCTGCAGCACGTACTGGGCGTTGGCGCAGGAGCTCAGTTGTGGACAGCGTGTGCGCCCACCACAACTGAACTGGCTGGCGGCGGCAGGTGCAGCTGCTGAACGGGCGGGCGAGACGACCGGCTCCGCTGCAGGTGCAGGCTTGCGTACTGCGCTCAGTGTGGCGCGCTGTTGAAATGCAAAGGCGCCTGCACCGAGTACGGCCATCACGAGCACGACCTTGGTCAGCCCGATCCGCCCCCTGCCTACTTCTTCGCGCGCGGTACTGCTTCGCGTCGCGTTGGTATGCCTGGATGCAGGTGTTCCCGCGCGCACGATGCGCACCGCACAGGTGCGGCCGTATCGTCTGTGTCGGGCTCGCTCTCAAAAGAGAGCACCCTGCCGATGCGCGGGGCTTCGAAGCCGCGCGGGAATGCGGAGAGATGCACGAACAGATCATCCCCGGGCTGCGCGGGGGTAATTGAAGCCGAACCCGCGATCGGTATTCCAGCGGGTCAAGGTTCCGTGTGCGCGCATCGGCAGCGTCCCTGAAATGAGCCGAGAGTCCAGCTGTCGCGGGGTGTCATTCGGCATGCGGGCACAAAAAAGCGGCGGACCCGACGAGGTAGTCCGCCGCTCAGTGGCTGCGTCCGGTTGCGGCCTATGGCGTTACTTCGCCTTCAACACGACCTTGGTGCTGATCGCGGTTTCGTTGGGAATGGTCTTGGTGTCTGCCCAGTCGCCGCCGCCCACGCCGAAGTCCAGTCGTTTGACCACGGCCTTGCCCGCCAGCACCGGCTGCGCGCCAGGTGTCCAGGTGAAGGTCAGCGTGACCGGCTTGCTGACACCGCGCAGTTCCAGGATGCCATCGGCGGCGTATTGGTGACCGCCCAGGGCACGGAACTGGGCGGCGCGGTAGCGCGCAGTGGCGAACTTGGCGACGTTCAAGAAATCCGGGCCCTGCAAGGTGGAATCGCGATCGTTGTTGCCACTGACCGCGCTGGCTAGCGGAATGCGCACGTCGAGCTTGGCGCCGGCCAGGTTGGCCGGATCGAAACTCAGCGTGGTGTCGAAGCCGGGGAACTTGCCGGTGAACACTTCGCCGTCGTACTTGCTGGCGAACACCAGGCTCGATCCCGGCGCCTGCACGTAATCGGCGGCGATTACCGGCGCGGCGGCGAACGTGGCAACCAGCGAGGCCGCGACCAGCATCGGAGAAACAAACAATTTGGACGACATGGGAAATCCTTATGGTTTGGGAGAGAGCCAGCCGCGCGGCAACATCCGCGCCAGGGTGGCATCACGCTGGAACAGGTGGTGGTAGAACGCGGCGCCGGCATGTGCCAGCACCACGGCAATCAGCAGCCAGAAGCCCCACTCGTGGATGGTGTGCGCGGTGGCGCGCAGGTGTTCGTCCGACGGGCTGAGCTTGGGCACATTGAACAGGCCGAACCAACGGAACGGCCGCAGGCCGCTGGTGGAGTCGTATAACCAGCCCGACAGCGGCATGGCGAAAATCATGCCGTATAGCAGCCAGTGGGTGAGCCCGGCGATACGTTCTTGCCAGCGCGGCGTGCCGGCGACCGGCGGCGGTGTGCCCGCGTAAATGCGCCAACCCAGCCGCATGATCACCAATGCCAGGACGGTCAGCCCCACTGACTTGTGCGCGGTGTAGACCCAGAAATATTTCGGCGTCTTGGGCAGCTCGCCCATGGTCAGGCCGACGATGCCCAGGACCAGGATCAGCAGTGCGATCAACCAGTGCAGGATCTGGCTCACGCTGCCCCAGCGTTCGAGGTTTTTCAGGCTCATGTTCCCGACTCCTTGCTGGCGGCTGTGTCCGGCGTCGTGGGCGCGGCTTGCGGCTCGGGTGTTTCGTCGTCTGCGCGGCCTTGGCGCACGGCTTCGGCCTCGATGCGCAACTCCACGCTGTCGCCGATCACCGATTTCCACGCATCGATCCCGAACTCCGAACGGCGCAGCGTGGCGGTGGCCGAGAAGCCGGCGGTGCGGCGGAACGGCGGGAGCGGATGGCGTTTAAGCGCGTTGAGGGTGACGTCCAGGGTGACCGGGCGGGTGACCCCGTGCAGGGTCAGATTGCCGGTGACCTTGGCGTGGTTTTCGCCGCTGGCCTCCACGCGCGTGGAGACGAAATGTGCGTCGGGAAAGCGCTCGGCGTCGAGTAGGTTGCGTGCCAGGGTGGCCTCGTTCCACTTGGCATCGCCCAGGTCGGCGCGGTGCAGCGGCACGGTGACGTCCAGCCGGGCGGCGGCCCAGTCGTCCGGGTCGAAGATCAGCGTGCCGCTCGTTCCGGAAACAGTGCCCAATGCCTTGGAAAAGCCGGCATGTTCCACCGCGAACAGCACCCGTGTGTGGACCGGATCTAGCGCGTAGCGTTCCGGTGCGGCGGTAGCGACCAGGCTGGTCAAGGCCAGAGCGGGAAGGAGCAACAGGCGGGCGAGGGGCGTCATAGGCGGATTCTAGACACATCCCGGCAACGCGCGTTCGGCTTGCGCTCGCAACGTTCCGTTGCGAGCATGCTGGCTGGACGTGGAACGGATTCCCACATGCGCTTACTGATCGTGGTGTTGGCTGTGCTGTTGGCCATATCGCCGTGCGTGGCAAAGATTCCGGAAGTGCCGCGCTTTCGGATCGTCGGACCCAGCGAGGGATTGCCTTCGACGATGGTGGTTGCCATCGGCCAGGACCGCGCCGGCTATCTATGGCTTGGAACGCTGGACGGTCTGGTGCGGTACGACGGCGCAGGATTCAGGACCTGGCGTCACGATCCGGCCGACCCTGCATCGTTGCCCTGCAACGGGGTGCAGGCATTGCATGTCGATGCGCAGGACCGGGTCTGGGTGGGGTGCGGCAGGACGTTGAGTGTCTTGGATGCCGGCCGCAGTCGCTTTCGTCACTATCGCGCTATCGACTACCCATTGCTGAAGAACGGCGAGATCTTCAGCATCGCCACGTTCGATGGCGCCATCTGGGCCGGCACCACCACCGGTGCGCTTGTGCGCATCGATGCCAGCGGACGGATGTCGTCGGTGGATCTGGGCGAGCTCGAAGGCGCGCTGGATCAGGCCATGGTCATGAACCTGGCGGTGGATGATCGGCACCGCCTGTGGATCGGTACCAGCAATGGCCTGGCCTATTACGACGGCAAGCGACTGCACCGCGAATACATACCGGACGAACCAAACCGGCAGTCGGCCATCTTCGGTTTGCAGTGGACCGGCGACCGTTTATGGCTGGGAAGCGAATCGGGATTGCACGTGCTGCGGGCAGACGGTCGCTGGCAGCCGTTTGCCTGGGCGACGATGTTCGGCAACGGGAATGAATTTTGGGGGGCGGTGGCTGCGCCGGATGGCGAATTCTGGCTGGGCAGCGGACGTGGTCTGTGGCGTACGCGCGGTGAACGTCCACCGGTGCCCGCTTTGAGCGGCGAGGGGCCCTTATCGCGCCGCAACGTCATCGGTTTGATGGCCGCGGCTGATGGCGGGCTGTGGGTGCCCATGCATGGCACCGGGCTGGGATATCTGCCGGCAGACTGGAAACGCACCGCCGTGCTCAAGCCCGCGGCGCCGATGGGCGATGCGATTTATTGCAACCTGGCGCCTGCCAAGCGCTCAGGGGGCTTATGGCAGGTCGATGCGCAGGGGCGTCTGTTACGCGTGGATCCGAGCACCGGCGAAGCGTTTCAGACAGGCCTGCAATCGCCGCAGCTCAAAGGAATGGAGTTGGTCTCTGCGCTGGAAGATGGCCTGCAACGCGTGTGGCTGGGAAATTTGAGTTTTGGCCTGTCGCGGATGGATCTGCGCACCGGTGAGTTCATTCATTGGCCATCCGATGGGCCCGAGCCGGCCTCGGCCTTGTCGGCGCCGGAATGGATCACCGAGCATGGCGACACCGTGTGGATGGCCTTCATCGACATGGTGCAGCAGCGCGATCTGCGCACTGGCAAGGTCTTGCAGCGCATTACCCAGCAAGACCTGCATGGCCTGCGCGCGATCGATATTCAACAGCTGGAGCAAGGCCCCGACGGACGCGTATGGGTGGCCGGCGAGGGCGGCATGTTCGCGTGGGACGATGCGTCAGGCCGCTTCGTGCCGGTGCCAGGTATGGCAGGAGCGCAAATCCAGGCATTTGCCAGCCCGTCTGCGGAGACAGTCTGGGTGTATCGGGCCTCCGGTGCAGAGCAATGGCAAAAGGTTGCAGACCGCTGGAAGCGGGTGCGCCAGGTCGGCGAGGCGGATGGGCTGAGCGGCTTCGATGCCTCTGCCATGCAGATCGACCCCCATGGCCGTGTCTGGATTTCCAGTTTGCGCGGGCTGTGGCGGATTGACCCCTCGGCGCATCCGGCGCGGGTCCGCAATATCGGCACGCGCGACGGCTTGACCAGTCAGGAGTTCATCCAGCATTGCCTGTTGATGTCCGGCGATACCTTGATCGGCGCAACCAGCGATGGCTCTACCGTGCTGCTGGATACCGCAATGCCGGATGTTGCAGCGTTCGTCCCGGCATTGCAGCTGGAACATGTCAGCGTGCTGCGCAATGGCGCACGTATCGCCCTGCCGATGGATCGCCCGTTCCAGCTGGGCCCGGAGGATCGTCAGTTGCAGGTCGTCAGCCGCTTGTTGTCGTACAGCGACCCGCTCTCCAATCGGTATCGCAGCTTCCTGAAAGGCTTCGACACGGACTGGCAAACCACAGGCAACTCGGGCATCCGCGAATTCGCCAGCCTGCCTTCTGGCAACTATGAGCTCGCGCTGCAGGGCATCGATCCGCTGGGAAATCGCTCGCAGGTACGTTCGCTGCAGTTTTCAGTCAGGCCGCCTTGGTGGCGTAGCGATATCGGTATTGCGCTGATCTGCTTTTCGGGATTGCTGTTGAGCGCCTTACTGGCTGCGGCTTATCGCCGGCGTATTCGCATGCGCGCGCAATGGCAGCTGGCGCAACACAAACGCGAGTTGGCCGAGCAGGCGTCGCTGGCCAAGACGCGCTTTTTGGCAACGTTGGGCCACGAGGTACGCACGCCCATGACCGGTGTATTGGGCATGAGCGAGTTGCTGCTGCAGACACCGTTGGACGGGCGTCAGCAAGGCTATGCGAGCGCGATCCAGCTGGCCGGTAAGCATCTGCTGCGTCTGGTCAACGATGCGCTGGATTTGGCCCGGATCGAAGCCGGCAAACTGCCACTGGATTACCGCGATTTCGACCTGCGTCAGTTAGTCGGGCAAGTGGCGGAACTGGTGCGCCCGAGTGCCGAGCAGAAGCAGCTGGCCTTCCACTGCGCGCTCGACGATGCATTGCCGCCGGCCTTGCGTGGCGATGCCAGCCGCGTACAGCAGATCCTGCTGAATCTGCTGTTCAACGCGGTCAAGTTCACCGAGCGCGGGAGCGTGCACCTACGCATTGCGGCACTGCCGCAGCACACCCAGCAGGGCATTCGTGTGGAAGTGCGCGACACCGGGCCGGGCATGAGCGCCGAGCAGCGCGGGCGGCTGTTCCAGCGTTTCGAGCAGGCCGAAGGCGCGCTTACGCTTGCGCGACACGGCGGCAGTGGCCTTGGGCTGGCCATCTGCCGCGAACTTGCGGCGGCGATGGGCGGCTCGGTGACGGTTAGCAGTGAGTTGGGGCAGGGCGCGTGTTTCGTGGTCGAGCTGCCGCTGCGCTGGGTGTCCACGTTCCCCGCTGTCACGCCATCTGCAGTGCGCGCGCGCCCGCTGCACGAGCAGGCGCCGTTGCGATTGTTGCTGGTGGAAGACGATGCGACCGTGGCACAGGTGATCGTTGGCCTGCTGCAAACGCGGGGGCATCACGTCACCCATGTAGTGCACGGTCTTGCGGCGCTGGCCGAAGTCAGTACGCGCCGTTTCGATGCAGGTTTGTGCGACCTGGATCTGCCCGGTCTCGACGGCGTAGCACTGGTGGCGCAGCTACGCGCGCGCGGTGTGCGCTTCCCGATCGTGGCGGTGACTGCGCGTGCCGATGCCGATGCCGAACCACAGGCGATGGCTGCGGGTTGCAACGGTTTTCTGCGCAAGCCGGTCACTGGCGATTTGCTGGCGCAGGCCTTGGCGCGGGTGCTTACCGACGTCGATGATGGAGAGAACGACGGTAAGGCCAGCGGCGCGTAGGCCGACATGAAAGACGATGCAACTGCGCACCAGGCGCCATGCGCTGGTACTTTCTGCCCGGTAGGGAAGACAGGAAAAGAAGCGGGGCCGCCAACGCAACCTGTGGCACGCGCGCATGCAGTTGCGGCATAGTTCGGTCAAGAGGGTGGCCGAACACCGGATCGGCTGCGGCCAACACCAGGCGCACCAACACGCTGCCGGCCACTGTCTGCAACCAATGCGTGCTATTTACCGGGTACAGTGCAGTCCCGACAGGCGCGCGCGTGCACACGCGGCGATGTGGACAAGGATGACGATGAAGAACGTGCTGTTGTCGGTGCTGGCGGTGCTACTGCTATCGATCGGCCTGGATGCGGCGGCAGTGAATCAGATCGAGACCCCGCGCATGCGCCGGTTCGGTGCGCCCGAAGGCCTGCCCTCACGCATGGTGCTGGCATTGGCGCAGGACCGGCAGGGCTTTATCTGGGCGGCGACCGGCGATGGCCTGGCACGCTACGACGGCATCGGGCTGCAGGTATGGCAGCACGACCCGCATGTCGCCAGTTCGATCCCGGGCAACGAAGTGGAAACGCTGTTCGTCGATGATCGCGACCGGGTGTGGGTTGGCGTCAATGGCTCGCCACCGAGCATGCTGGATGCGACGCGCACGGCATTTACGAGGTTTCCCAACGTCGGTGCAGCATGCGATGGGCAGGTCTGGGCGCTGGCGCAGGCACAAGGTGCGATCTGGATAGGAACCAGTAGCGGCGGACTTTGCCGGCGCGAAGAAAATGGCCGGGTGACGACGTTCCGTGCTACCCCCGATGCGGCTGATGGACTGCCCAGCAACACCATCATGAGCATGGTGACAGATGCACGCGGCCGGCTATGGATCGGCACCGATAGCGGGTTGGTGATGCGCGACGGCGAGCGCTTCGTGCGCATCGCGCCAGACCGATTGGGCACCACTGTTTTCAAGCTGAGCAAGGATGCCGACGGTACGTTGTGGGTAGGGACCAGCACGGGCTTGTATAGGGTGACACCGGCTGGTGTGCTGGAGCGTGCGCCTTGGACAGGGGCCGATACCGTACGCGCCGCGACCGTGGTGCACGATGTGCACGGCGGCTACTGGATGGGTGCCGCCGACGGGTTCTTTCGGGTGGCGCCCGGGGAAACTGCGCTGCGCGTGATGGACGGCGATCGTGGCAGCGGCTTTCTCACCGCCCATAGTGGTGTGCTCGATGTGATGCAGGACCGCCAGGGCGGCCTATGGCTCGGGCTGATTTCGCAAGGCATCGCGTATCTCCCGCCGGATTGGCGGCGGTTCTCCACCATTTTTGAAAGCCAAGGCAAGCCGCTGGAGAGCTTGTATCTGTTCAATACCGCCGCCGATGGCGACAGCTTTTTGGTAACGACCGGCGAAGGTGTGTACCGGCTGGGCAATGACGGTGAGCTGGTGCCGGTACTGCACAGCGACATATTGGGGGGCGGTACCGTGCAGTCGGTGCTGCCCGCTGGGGACGGTGGTCTGTGGATCGCGCTGCGCGATGGCATCACACGGTATACCCCAGCGACTGGGCACAAACGCAAGCTTGCGATGCAGATTGGTAATTCCGCCACGCATCGGGTGGAGCTGATGACGCCAGGCATCAATGGCGAGTTCTGGATTTCGATCGTGGGAGGTGGCGTACAGCGCCGTGCTGCGGATGGACGACTGCTGGCCACGTTCCACTTCGGTACCGACCTGAGCGAAGTCGGCGGCATGGTGCAGCAATTGACGGTGCGGCCAGATGGCACCGTCTGGGTCGCAGCCGGTGACGGTTTGTGGGTCTGGCAGGGCAAACGTTTTCGCGCAGTGATCGATGACGCCCGTCATGAAGTCTATGCGCTGGCCTTCGTTTCGCCGCATGAGTTCTGGGTTGGGCGTTCCGGTGCGTTGGAGCGCTATGGGTGGGACGGGCAGCAGGCGCGTCTGCTGGAGCGGATAGGGCACGAGCAGGGTCTGCCATCCACCGAGATACGTGGCCTGGCATTAGGCGGCACCGACACGGTATGGGTCATAACCTCCCGTGGTCTGTTCGCTTACAAGTGCGGTCAGCCGCAGGTGCATCGCTTCAGTCAACGCGACGGCTTGCCAGATAGTGAGTTCTCGATGCGTCCGCCGGCCATTGGTCCCAATGGCCAGGTGCTGGCGTTGACGACCAGCGGCATCGTGTTATTCGATCCATCGCGGCCGTTTGCACCGGCGCCGCTGGCGCGTCTAGTGATCGAGTCGGTGCAGGTGCGGCGTAACGATGCGGAGCGTCCGCAGACGATTGCGCACAGGGGGCCGGTGATCCTGCAAGCGCGCGATCGCGATCTGCGCATCAGTGCGCGGCTGTTGTCGTTCGTCGATCCCGCCTCTGCGCATTACCGCTACCGTGTAAATGGCTACGATGAGCGCTGGGTGGAGGAGGGCGCCAGCGGCGAGCGCGTGATCTCGCGGCTGCCACCGGGGGATTACCGCATCGACGTGCAGGCGCGTGCCGGCGATGGCGACTGGGTGGCCGCACCAGCGCTGCAAGTGGAAGTCCGGCCGCCCTGGTGGTTGAGCATGGCCGCGCAACTGGCGGCGTCAGTGCTATGCATGCTGCTGCTGTGCCTGGGCATTTGGGCCAGGAAAAAACGCGTGCGGCGACGACAGGAATGGGTGCTGGCGCAGCAACGGCAACGGCTTGCCGAGCAGGCATCGATTGCCAAATCGCATTTCCTGGCAACGCTCGGTCACGAAGTGCGCACACCCATGACCGGCGTGCTGGGCATGAGCGAGCTGCTGCTGGCCACGCCCTTGAATGCCAAGCAGCGCAGCCATGTCGATGCGATCCGCAATGCCGGCACGCATCTGCTGCGATTGGTCAACGATGCACTGGATCTGGCGCGTATCGAAGCAGGCAAGCTGGAGCTGATGCAACAGGCCTTCGATCCCGCGCAGCTCGCGCAGGAGCTGGCCGATTTCATGCATCCCATCGCAGATGCGCGCGGCTTGCGTTTTCTGTATCGCAATCGGTTTCCCACGCAGCTGGTCGTGCTGGGCGACGCCACGCGGGTGCGTCAGATCCTGATCAACCTGCTGGGCAACGCGATCAAGTTTGCCGAGCGCGGCGACGTGTCGCTAACCTTGAGCCAGCACGGCGAAACGCTGCGCTTCAAGGTGCGCGATGCGGGGCCGGGCATCGGATTGGAACAGCAGAAGCGCTTGTTTCAGCGCTTCGAGCAGGGCGAGGGCGCGCGCACCAGCTCGCGTTACGGCGGCAGCGGACTGGGATTGGCGATCTGTCAGGAGCTTACCGTGGCGATGAAGGGCCGGATCCGCGTGCGTAGCCGGCTCGGTGTCGGCACTCAGTTCACCGTCGATTTGCCTTTGCCGATCGATCGCTCCGGCACACGTATCGCCACCGGCCAGGTGCAGGCGCTTGCAGGCGAGCCGCTGCGCATCTTGCTGGTGGAAGATGACCCGACCGTGGCTGAGGTGATCAGCGGCCTGCTGATCAACCGAGGCCATCGTGTGGTGCATGCCGCGCATGGGCTAGCAGCGTTGGCGGAGGCGGTGGACGGTGGTTTCGACGTCGCGCTACTGGATCTGGATCTCCCCTGTCTGGACGGCTTCGCCCTGGCATCGCAACTACGCCAGCTCGGTCACCGCTTCCCGCTGCTGGCAGTCACGGCACGCGCCGACAGCGCCGCCGAAGCCCAGGCGCTGGCAGCAGGCTTCGACGGATTCCTGCGCAAGCCGGTGACCGCGGATTTGCTGGTAGAAGCAATCGCGGCTGCGCGCGAGGCGGCAAATACACGAGCGGTAGTCGCTGATGGCACTGCATCGGGCGTACGTGAGTGAGGCGATGCGTGCTTGCTCATGCACGGCGCGGCCTGCACTATGCGGCGACCTGCAGTGAAATTTTTATGTCACGCCTACGTTTTTGTCCCGCTTTCGGTCGCAACCTTGCTGCACGGTTGTTGGTTCTATTGATCACCGCGGTGCCCGTGTTTGCCTCCGCGGCGGTACCAACCACTCCGGTGCCGGTCCAACTCACTGTGGCCGACGGTCTTCCGTCCAATACAGTGAACGACTTTGCCGAGGACAAAAACGGCTACCTCTGGCTAGCAACTACCGATGGTCTGGCCAGGTTCGATGGTCGTAGTTACCGCATCTGGCGAATGGAGGACGGGCTGACAGATAACTATGCATGGGCGGTAGGAGTCGATGCCGAAAACAGGCTATGGGTTGGTTTAAATGATGGCGGTGTAGGTGTTATGGATCCTAAACGGCGCGCATTCAAACCACTGGAGAGCGCGCAGTTTCCTGAGCTCAGTCACCTCACAGTGTGGGCGATCGCGCAGACGCCCGATGGCGATCTATGGTTTGGAACATCTAGAAGTGGGCTTTATCGGTTGCGCCCGGATGGCAGCATGCAGCATTTTATGTTTGTGGCAGATGATGCGCATAGTTTGCCGTCTGACCGAGTGAATGAATTACGGGTTACAGCTGAAGGGGCACTTTGGATTGGAAGCAATGGAGGCCTCGCACGATGGAATGGAAGGTCTTTTGATCGTAAGGCGTTGCCAGGAGACAGTCAGTCTTCCAATGGGCTACGCGTTGATCCCAACGGTGGCTTATGGGTTACCGACAGCAATAATCAGCTGTATCGACTGGACTCTGGCGGGAATTTTGCTCCGCATCCTTGGCAGCATGCAAACGACGGCCAGAACGTCATAGGCATGTTGTTGCATGATCGAAGCGGGCACTATTGGCTGGATACGATGTCCGGTCTGGGCATCTCGGAAGGCACGCAGGTCCAGAATGTGCCGATCTACAGCTTGTCGGCACATGGACTGGTCAAGCCGAGTTGGGCAATTGCCTACGAGGATCGCGAAGGTGGCCTGTGGTTTGCCAGTCTCAGTGGTGGGCTTTGGCATCTGCCGCCCAATTGGAGTACTTTTTCGGTGTTGTCGTACCACGTTGACGATCCACAATCGATGGCCAATCCTCTTGTACGAGCAGCGGCAGTATCGGCATCCGGTGGATTATGGATTGCTGGCACGCGCGGCGCGCTAGAACGCCTGGATCCGGTTACCGGCAAGTTGGAACGTCACCTTCGTCCTATCTCAGGGACGCGTTGGCCCAAGCGTCTCCTGGAGAGCGGACGTGGCTACGTCTGGATTGGATTGCCAGAATCTCTGGTGCGTTATGACCCGCGTACCCGACAAAGCAAGCGCTGGCCGCTGTCCACAGAGCACTATGTCGAGGCTGACATGGTGACACCTGACCTCATGGCCTTGGATGCACGCAGTCAGCTTTGGATTTTCTTGAATAAGATGGGCTTCCAGATTCGTGATGAGGAAGGTCGGCTTATTCGTGAAATGGAGCAGGGTAAGCATGGGCTGGATAACTCCAGCGCTTACGATTTAAGGCTGGGTCCCGATGGTCAGATGTGGCTTGCCAGCACGACTGGCCTACAGCACTGGGATCCAAAAGCAGATGCTTTCGTCATGGTGCAAGGCGCGCCTTCCTCAACGAATTATGTGGTCCGTTTCACCGACTCAGGTGTGGTTTGGATCGGACTGATGGGCGAGCTGCGGCGCTATCTCTGGGATGGCACGCGACTTACGCATCTGGACACCATTGGCGGAGCGCAGGATTTCCCCATGGTGGCACCGAACGGGCTTGTAGTCGATGCCGCGGGCGTGGCCTGGGTGTCGAGTGCGCGCGGTCTGATCAGAGTGGACCCCGCTAGCAAAATGGTCCGGATCTACGGTGTGCATGACGGGCTTCCCAATCAAGAATTTCTGGGAGACACGCTTGTCCAAGCAAGGGGTGGGCAGATTCTAGGCGGAACGCCTGATGGTGTTGTGCTGTTTGATCCGGCCAAAATGCGTCCAAGTACGCGCCAGCCACCCCTGTTGATTGAGCGGGTGGGGGTGCGGCGCGGCGAGCGCGGACTGGATGTGACCGGCGTGGAGCCGCTGCGACTGCAGGACGGCGATCGCGATCTGCATATCGTCGCGCGCATGCCGACCTTTACGCATTCGGAGTCAACCAGCTATCGCTTTCGTCTCAGCGGCTACGACCCGGACTGGATCGACGTCGGGCCCAGTGGTGAGCGCTTGTTCTCGCGCCTGCCGGCCGGTCGTTACACGCTGGAAGTGCAGGGGCGCACTGCAGACGGTATCTGGTCGGCAAGTCAGACCTTGCGTTTTCAGCTGTTGCCGGCATGGTGGCTGTCGCCGTGGGGTTTAAGCCTGCTCGCCTTGCTGACGGTGTGCCTGATCGCTGCGGCCACCTTGTTGTACCGCCGTCGGCTGCGTCGCTTGACTGCCTGGCAGCTGGCGGTGCACAAACAGGAAGTAGCCGAGCAGGCGTCGTTGGCAAAGACGCGGTTCCTGGCAACACTCGGCCACGAAGTGCGCACGCCGATGACCGGCGTCCTAGGTATGAGCGAGCTGCTGCTCAAGACGTCGTTGGATATCACGCAGCGCAGTTACACCGAGTCTATCCGCCGCGCGGGTGCGCATCTGCTGCGGCTGGTCAACGATGCGTTGGATCTGGCCCGCATCGAGTCCGGCCGGTTGGAACTGGATCTGCAGCCATTTTCGGTGCGTCAACTCGTGGCCGAAGTCGAAGCGCTGATGGCACCGTTGGCGCAAGAGCGCGGCCTGCGTTTCAGCCTGGAAATCGGGCTGCTCGGCGACATCACCGCCAGCGGTGATTCCACCCGCATCCGGCAGATTTTGCTCAATCTGCTCAATAACGCGATCAAATTCACCGAGCGCGGTGTGGTGGGTTTGAAGTTGACCACGCTCGGTTCCTATCAAGGCCTGCGCTTCGAGGTTGCCGATACAGGCCCTGGCATCAACGCCGAACAGAAAGCGCGATTGTTCCAGCGCTTCGAGCAGGGCGATGGTGCCAGGACCAACTCACGCTACGGCGGCAGTGGGCTGGGGTTGGCGATCTGCCAGGAGCTGGCAATGGCAATGGGCGGGCATATCGAAGTGATCAGCCGGCTTGGTGAGGGGACGCGCTTTGTAGTGGATCTGCCGCTGCACTGGGTCGCCTCCAATGCCCCACTCGACGGCGAGCCAGTGGTTGCCGATACGGCGGTCGAACCGCAGCGCATCCTGTTGGTGGAAGATGATCCGACCATTGCCGAAGTCATCGTTGGCCTGCTGCGCGCGCAGGGTCACTCTGTGGTGCATGCCCCGCATGGCCTGGCGGCGTTGACCGAGGCGGCCGACAACACCTTCGATCTGGCGTTGCTGGATCTGGATCTGCCCGGGCTGGATGGTTTCGCGCTGGCGCGGCAACTGCGCGCCTTCGGCTATGAGATGCCGTTGATCGCCGTGACCGCACGCTCCGATGAGGTCGCCGAGCCGAATGCACAGGACGCCGGCTTCGACAGTTTTCTGCGCAAGCCACTCACCGGCGATATGCTGGCCGACACCATCGCCGAGGCGTTGCGGCGTGCACGCCCACGCAACGCTATCTAGCCGCCATGGAGACGTGACGTTGCGCTACCGCCACTCGGCAACCGCCTCGACTTCCTTGGGATGCGGCCGCGTCTTGGCCAGCTGCCAGAAGATCAACGTCGACGATAAGGTGATGCCGCCTACGTACAAGGAGGTGGCATGCCGCGCTGCGATGGCTCCATGCGTGTCGCCCAGATGCGTATTGAAAGCGGCCAGCAAGCTACGCGCTGCTGCTGTGCCGAAACCGATGACTGACCCATCCCCGATAGCAGGGCCATTAGCAAGTTGAACCGCCCCGGGATTCCCGGAGGCTCCAACTCTTGAGAGGATGGAGTCATGAGCAAAGCAATGACGTATTCGCCAGAGGTTCGTGAGCGAGCGGTGCGGATGGTGTTTGAGCACCAGAAGGATCACACCTTGCAGTGGGCGACGATCGCATCGATCGCCGGGAAGATCGGTTGCACGGCGCAGACACTCTGCAACGAGGTACGGCAGGCCGAGTGCGACCAGGGTCGGCGTGAGGGGCTGAGCACGTCCGAGCGCGAGAAGATGAAGTCGCTGGAGCGCGAGGTGCGGGAGTTGCGGCAGGCCAACGAGATCCTGCGCAAGGCATCAGCGTATCCACCACAGCGACCGTGGCGTGCAATACGTCAGCATCCGTTACAGCGAACGGCTGGTCGAGGCCAGGATCGAACCGTCTGTCGGCAGCGTTGGCGACTGGTATGACAACGCACTGGCTGAGACGATCAACGGCCTGTACAAGGCCGACGTGATCCACCGCAGATCGTGGCGCAATCGCGAGCAGATGGAACTGGCCACGCTGGATTGGGTGCACTGGTACAACGACAAACGCCTGCTGGGGCCGATCGGATACGTCCCGCCAGCGGAAGCCGAAGCGGCTTATGATCGGCAGCAAATCCGTCAGGCTGAGGCGGCCTGACTCAAACCAAACGGCCTCCGACAAAACCGGGGCGGTTCACGGGGCGGTTCATCTTCCTTGGCGCGTTCGCTCTTGGGCGTCTTTCGCCAAGCGTAATAACCCGAACGATTCACCCGCAACACCCGGCACATCGCGCACAGCCTGAATTCCCCGCGATTGGCGTGCATGAAGGCGCACTTTGCCTTTACCCCCTGGCAACGTACGCGGCGGCCTGTTTTAGGATGTCGCGCTCCTCGGTGACGCGGCGCAACCCGGCCTTCAGGCGCCGAACCTCGGCGCGCTGGTCCACCTTGGCGCGCTGCACCACGCCGGGCTTGCCGAACGTGCGCAGCCAGGCGTCCAGGCTGTACGTGGTGACCCCCAGCCGCTCGGCGACTTCTGCCACCTTGAAGCCATGATCGGTCACTTGCCGGACCGCTTCGATCTTGAACGCACCCGTCTACCGCTTGCTGCTTATGGACATCTCCGAATTCCCCATTTTCCATGGCCTTGAGATGTCTATGAAAGCTGGGCGTATCAACACCGTGCACAATCGTTTGTTGCCTCGGCGGAGAACCCTTCCGTCGTTGGAAAAGCTAAGATCGAAACTTGTGTAAAGTCGGAAGTAGCCAATGATCGATCGTCGTACCTTTCTTGCCACGGGCGTGGCGGCGGCCGCTGCTGCCAGCGTCAGTGCATCGGCGGCTCGCATCGCGCAGACGCCGCGCGCCAACGGGCCGGCACCGTGGGGGGCAGTGCCTAGCGCGCGCCAGCTGCGCTGGCATCGGTGGGAGCAATACGCCTTCGTGCATTTTGCGATGAACACCTTCATCGACAAGGAATGGGGCTACGGCGACGAAGATCCGCGCAAATTCGATCCCAGCGATTTTTCGGCCGACCAGATCGTCGCTGCGGCAAAAGCAGGCAATCTCAAGGGGCTGATTTTCACGGCCAAGCACCATGATGGGTTCTGTCTGTGGCCGACACGCTTGACCGAGCACTGCATCCGCAACTCGCCGTACAAGAACGGCAAGGGTGACATTGTCGGGGAGATGGCCGCGGCATGTCGCCGCGCGGGTCTCGCGTTCGGCCTGTACCTCTCGCCCTGGGATCGCAACCATGCCGAGTATGGTCGCCCCGGTTATATCGACTATTTCCGCAAGCAGATCGTCGAGCTCTGCACCGGCTACGGCGACCTGTTCGAGTTCTGGTTCGACGGTGCCAATGGCGGCGACGGCTATTACGGCGGGGCGCGATGGATCCCATTCGTTCGCGCACGCCAAGTCCTGCCCGCGAGCTTCTGCCCGGACCCCAACCGGATAGGGTTCAGCCGACTGCAGATCGGGGGGGGGCTCCGCCTGCTGGCGGCCCCCTGGATGGCTTGCCCGCTCGGCGGACGATGTCCCGGACCCGGCTGCCATCTCCCCCTGCGCCCTCGCCTGCGTTCTCGGCGGGCAGCTTCAGCGATCTGCTCCGTCAGTTCGATCCGTCGCTTCTTGATACATCGCTTCTTGATTCGATGCCTGCCGTCGGCACGCCGCATACAGCGGCTGCCCCAGCAGAATGGGATGAGGCGCAATCGGGTCTGCGTGCAGCCGATGACCCGCCACCCACCGTGCGTGTCGCTGTCACTGCCGCGCGGCCGCCGCGCGCCAAGCCGGCCCCGCGACGGCGTGCGGCGCAACCCTCCGACGCTTCGCCGGCCGCGCAGGTGGATCTACGCACGCTCGGCTACAGTCAGCAGCAGCAAGAGAAGATCAAACCGAAGGTGCGTTCGACAGTGGCGCGGCACCACGAGGCACTGGTGGGTCATGGGTTTACACACGCGCACATCGTTGCGCTCAGCCAACACCCGGCAGCGTTAGGGACCGTTGCTGTCACGTATCAGGACATAATCAGGGCGTTGCCAGAGGCGACACACGAAGACATCGTTGGCGTCGGCAAACAGTGGTCCGGCGCACGCGCCCTGGAGGCCTTGCTCACGGAGGCGGGGGAGTTGAGAGGTCCGCCGTTACAGTTGGACACAGGCCAACTTCTCAAGATTGCAAAACGTGGCGGCGTGACCGCAGTGAAGGCAGTGCATGCATGGCGCAATGCACTGACGGGTGCCCCCCTGAACCTGACCCCGGCACAAGTGGTGGCCATCGCCAGCCACGATGGCGGCAATCAGGCGCTGGAGACGGTGCAGCGGCTGTTGCCGGTGCTGTGCCAGGACCATGGCCTGACCCCGGACCAGGTCGTGGCCATCGCCAGCCACGATGGCGGCAAGCAGGCGCTGGAGACGGTGCAGCGGCTGTTGCCGGTGCTGTGCCAGGACCATGGCCTGACCCCGGACCAGGTCGTGGCCATCGCCAGCCACGATGGCGGCAAGCAGGCGCTGGAGACGGTGCAGCGGCTGTTGCCGGTGCTGTGCCAGGACCATGGCCTGACCCCGGCGCAGGCGGTGGCCATCGCCAGCAATGGCGGCGGCAAGCAGGCGCTGGAGACGGTGCAACGGCTGTTGCCGGTGCTGTGCCAGGACCATGGCCTGACCCCGGACCAGGTGGTGGCCATCGCCAGCAATGGCGGCAAGCAGGCGCTGGAGACGGTGCAGCGGCTGTTGCCGGTGCTGTGCCAGGCCCATGGCCTGACCCCGGACCAGGTCGTGGCCATCGCCAGCAATGGCGGCGGCAAGCAGGCGCTGGAGACGGTGCAGCGGCTGTTGCCGGTGCTGTGCCAGGCCCATGGCCTGACCCCGGACCAGGTGGTGGCCATCGCCAGCCACGATGGCGGCAAGCAGGCGCTGGAGACGGTGCAGCGGCTGTTGCCGGTGCTGTGCCAGGCCCATGGCCTGACCCCGGCGCAGGTGGTGGCCATCGCCAGCAGTGGCGGCAAGCAGGCGCTGGAGACGGTGCAGCGGCTGTTGCCGGTGCTGTGCCAGGACCATGGCCTGACCCCGGACCAGGTGGTGGCCATCGCCAGCCATGGCGGCAGCAAGCAGGCGCTGGAGACGGTGCAGCGGCTGTTGCCGGTGCTGTGCCAGGCCCATGGCCTGACCCTGGCGCAGGTGGTGGCCATCGCCAGCAATATTGGCGGCAAGCAGGCGCTGGAGACGGTGCAGCGGCTGTTGCCGGTGCTGTGCCAGGCCCATGGCCTGACCCCGGCGCAGGTGATGGCCATCGCCAGTAATATTGGCGGCAAGCAGGCGCTGGAGACGGTGCAGCGGCTGTTGCCGGTGCTGTGCCAGGACCATGGCCTGACCCCGGACCAGGTCGTGGCCATCGCCAGCAATAACGGCGGCAAGCAGGCGCTGGAGACGCTGCAGCGGCTGTTGCCGGTGCTGTGCCAGGACCATGGCCTGACCCCGGACCAGGTCGTGGCCATCGCCAGCCACGATGGCGGCAAGCAGGCGCTGGAGACGGTGCAGCGGCTGTTGCCGGTGCTGTGCCAGGACCATGGCCTGACCCCGGACCAGGTCGTGGCCATCGCCAGCAATAACGGCGGCAAGCAGGCGCTGGAGACGCTGCAGCGGCTGTTGCCGGTGCTGTGCCAGGACCATGGCCTGACCCTGGACCAGGTGGTGGCCATTGCCAGCAATGACGGCAGCAAGCAGGCGCTGGAGACGGTGCAGCGGCTGTTGCCGGTGCTGTGCCAGGACCATGGCCTGACCCCGGACCAGGTCGTGGCCATCGCCAGCCACGATGGCGGCAAGCAGGCGCTGGAGACGGTGCAGCGGCTGTTGCCGGTGCTGTGCCAGGACCATGGCCTGACCCCGAACCAAGTGGTGGCCATCGCCAGCAATATTGGCGGCAAGCAGGCGCTGGAGACGGTGCAGCGGCTGTTGCTGGTGCTGTGCCAGGACCATGGCCTGACCCCGGCCCAGGTCGTGGCCATCGCCAGCCACGATGGCGGCAAGCAGGCGCTGGAGACGGTGCAGCGGCTGTTGCCGGTGCTGTGCCAGGACCATGGCCTGACCCCGGACCAGGTCGTGGCCATCGCCAGCCATGGCGGCGGCAAGCAGGCGCTGGAGACGGTGCAACGGCTGTTGCCGGTGCTGTGCCAGGACCATGGCCTGACCCCGGACCAGGTCGTGGCCATCGCCAGCAATGGCGGCGGCAAGCAGGCGCTGGAGAGCATTGTTGCCCAGTTATCTCGCCCTGATCCGGCGTTGGCCGCGTTGACCAACGATCACCTCGTCGCCTTGGCCTGCCTCGGCGGACGTCCTGCCCTGGATGCAGTGAAAAAGGGATTGCCGCACGCGCCGGAATTGATCAGAAGAATCAATCGCCGTATTCCCGAACGCACGTCCCATCGCGTTGCCGACCTCGCGCACGTGGTGCGCGTGCTTGGTTTTTTCCAGAGCCACTCCCACCCAGCGCAAGCATTCGATGACGCCATGACGCAGTTCGGGATGAGCAGGAACGGGTTGGTACAGCTCTTTCGCAGAGTGGGCGTCACCGAACTCGAAGCCCGCTGCGGAACGCTCCCCCCAGCCTCGCAGCGTTGGGACCGTATCCTCCAGGCATCAGGGATGAAAAGGGCCAAACCGTCCCCTACTTCAGCTCAAACGCCGGATCAGGCGTCTTTGCATGCATTCGCCGATTCGCTGGAGCGTGACCTTGATGCGCCCAGCCCAATGCACGAGGGAGATCAGACGCGGGCAAGCAGCCGTAAACGGTCCCGATCGGATCGTGCTGTCACCGGCCCCTCCGCACAGCAATCTTTCGAGGTGCGCGTTCCCGAACAGCGCGATGCGCTGCATTTGCCCCTCAGCTGGAGGGTAAAACGCCAGCGTACCAGGATCGGGGGCGGCCTCCCGGATCCTGGTACGCCCATCGCTGCCGACCTGGCAGCGTCCAGCACCGTGATGTGGGAACAAGATGCGGCCCCCTTCGCAGGGGCAGCGGATGATTTCCCGGCATTCAACGAAGAGGAGCTCGCATGGTTGATGGAGCTATTGCCTCAGTCAGGCTCAGTCGGAGGGACGATCTGACGAATCGCGCAAGATCGATGCGCCTGCGTACTACAACTGGCCGCGGATGATCGGGCTGGTGCACCAGCATCAGCCGATGGCATGTACCTTCGATCCGCTGGGCGCTGATATCCGCTGGGGCGGCAATGAAGATGGCATCGCCGGCGATCCGTCCTGGCCGACCATGCCCAATGCCCCGTACACCCAGGAAAACGGCAATTCGGGCGTGCGCGGCGGGGCGCTGTGGTGGCCTGCCGAAACCAATACGTCGATCCGCCCGGGCTGGTTCTACCACGCCGATGAAGACGGCAAGGTGCGGAGCCCGGAGAATCTGGTGCGCTATTTCGACACCTCGGTGGCGCGCGGCACCAACATGAATCTCAATCTTCCGCCTGACCGGCGCGGCCGCATTCCCGACCACGACGTGGCGGTGCTGCAGAGTTTCGGCGACGCGATCCGCGCCAGCTTCGCCATCGATCTGGCCAAGGGTGCCAAGGCCACTGCCAGCGCATCGCGTGGCCCTGGGTTCGAGCCGTCGCGCGTACTCGACCGCCAGCCGGACAGCTACTGGTCCACGCCGGACGATGTCACCACGCCGACGCTGACGCTGGAACTGCCGACGGCGCACAGCTTCGATCTGATTCGATTGCGCGAATATCTGCCGCTGGGCGTGCGCGTCACCCGCTTCGCGGTCGAAGCCGAGGTCGATGGGCAATGGCGGCGATTGGCCGAAGCGCAATGCATCGGCGCGCAGCGTATCGTGCGGCTGGATCGCCCGATTGCCGCACGCCGGGTGCGCCTGGTGGTGCTTGAGGCGCCGGTCTGCCCGGCGATCACCGAGTTCGCGCTGTTCCGCGCCGTTGCGCCGGTGCTGGTCGCGCGGCCGACGGCGAATGCGCCGGACGTGCTGTCCACCGCCGGCTGGCGCATCGTCGAGGCGAGCGCGCCAGGGGCGGAAACGTTGCTCGACGACGATGCCAGCACGCTCTGGATCACGCCGGCACCGACGCCGGGCCATCCCGTGCAGGCGACCATCGACCTCGGTGCGCTGCGCAAGGTGGCCGGGTTCAGCCTTACGCCCTCGCGCGCGGTGATGACCGGTGCGGCACCGCCGAAGGGCTATCGCGCCGAGACCAGCGAAGATGGTCAGCACTGGCAACCGGCCGGTGCCGGCGAGCTGTCCAACATCGCCTATGCGCTCTCGACCCAGCGGCTGAATTTCCCCGAGGTCCGCCAGATCCGCTATCTGCGGCTGTCGTTCGCGGAAACGGCGGTGCCCGCCGAGCGGCTGGCGATTGCGGGTATCGGTGCGTTCTCGCGCCTGCGATGAGCGCTTGCGCTCCCGCGCAGCCATGCGCTGCGTGGGAGCGCCGCGCTGAGTGGATGTAGTTTCGCGCGCTGGGATGCGTCTTGCGAAGGGATGAGGAGGGAAATCGCCGCAGTCGCATCACGTGGTGAGCCCGAATCTTCCACTCCCCTGCACGCCGCCGTTGCAGATGAGGCGCTATGGTGCGCGGCGCATTGCGCAGGCGACTGGGTTGGATATGGAACAGAAACAACACGAGTGGATGCAGGCCGTGACCGAGGCGCTCAGCGATCTGCTGGCCGCGCGTGTGGCACAGGCGACGCTGCTGGAGGCGATGCTGGTTTCGCATCCGGATCCGGTGATGCTCAGGAAGGCGTGGGATGAACTGTCGTCCCAGCGCATCGCCTATGTGGCGCAGAACAAAGCGCTGGCCGACGACCCGCGCCCGATGGATGCGCAGACGTTGGAGCAATTCCGCGCGTGGGATGAAAAGCTCCACCGCTATTTTCCGCGCGATCCGGCTGCGGGAAATCGCGAGACGTGAGGCTGGCCATCACGCCAGCGGCAGGGAGTTGTTGGCTGATAAAGACCTGCCGACCATGTCCTAGCTGAAGCCCTGGCCGCGATCGTCCAACAAGCATGCGCTGCGCCGTGCTCTTTAGTTTTCCCGGAACATGCCGACGGATTGCCTGCGGCTGACTGTGCCATCGGTACGCTGCCAAGGCCGAACCGGCCCCGGCAGCGCCGCAGTCTCCATCGCAACACGTAGCGACTGCCACACTTCAACCCACCGATGCGCGCGCTTTAACGGACGCTGCAGGCAGGCGTAGCTTGGCCGAGGTCAGCCTAGGTGCGGTCGCCTGCAGCACGATATCGCCGCTGTTGCGCGTGGTCTGCAACAGCGCCGCACACAGGCCGTTGAATGCCTTGCGCTGTGGTGCCTTGTCGTCTTCGTGGCTGCTGGGGTCGCCGTTGCCGACGCCGATCAGCCGGGCAGGGCCGCGCGACGCGAACTGCACCTGGTTGTCGGCCGTTGGTACCAGACGGCCTTGTGCGTCGACGATTGCCACCTTCGCCACTGCGACATCTTCGGCATTGGCGCGCAGGGTGGTGCGGTCGCAGCTGAGGTGGATCGCGGCCGGCTTGCCTGTGGTTTCGCGGCGCTCGCTGAGCACCAGCTTGCCGCCGCGATAGCCGCGTGCTTCGATTGCGCTGGGTGCGTAGACCACACGCCATGCGACATGGCCGTAAGCCGGCACTTGCTGCATGCCTTGGCTGACGCCGTTGACCAGCAGTTCTACCGCTTTGAGATTGCTGTGGCACCAGACGTCGATCCGGCCGTTGTCGTCCGGCTGCAGCAGGCCGTCCCAGTTCCAGTGACCGGTTCGCTGTTCCATTGCGCGCGGTAGCAGCAGTAGTTGTCTTTCGGAAACCCGCAGCGATCGAGCACGCCGAATTGCGACGCCACATTCGGCCAGCGGTTGTAGGGCGTGGGTTCGCCGCGATAGTCGAAGCCGGTCCAGATGAAGCCGCCGGCGATGTACGGGCGCTGCGCAACATGGCTTCACCAGGCTTCGGCGGTGCCGGCCCACCAGGGGTGGTCCAGGTCGTAGGCGCGGGTGTCGCCGCGTTTGTCGTCGCGCTGATAGTTGCCGCGCACCGACACGGTGCTGCCGGTTTCGCTGCCGTAGATCGGGATGTTGGGGTATTGCGCGTGGAAGCCATCCATCTGGCCGGTGCGGTAGTTGAAACCGACCACATGCGCCACCTGACCGACGCCATCGCCGAAGCCCTTGTCCATGGCGAAGGGCGTGGGGCGGGTGGGGTCGAGTTGGCGCACGCGTTGTTGCATGCGGGTAACGATGCGTGCACCGCGCTCGGTCACCTGCTGCGGCTCTTCGTTGCCGAGCGACCACAGGATGACGCAGGGATGATTGCGGCCGCGCCGCACCATGGTTTCCAGCTCGCCCATCGCATCGGGGTCGGTGATGCTGGGCCAGGCCTTGGGAATCAGCTGTTGTTCGCCATCGGCCCAATCCTCGCAATAGTGCAGATCCAGCAGCACCTGCATGCCGTGCGCGCGTGCATGCGCAATGGTTTTTTTGACATCGGACAGGTCGCTGTACTTGGTCCAGCGCGCATCGTTCCACAAGCGCACGCGCACCAGATTGGCGCGGTGTGCGTGGAAGAGTTCGAATGGATCTTTGACCACACCGTTCTCGCAGTACTGCACGCCGCATTTTTCCATCTCGTTGACGTAGGGCAGGTCCGCGCCGAGATACAGCGTGGCCAGGGCCGGGGTGGCGTGTGCGAAGGTGAAAATGGCCAACGCCAGTAGCGTGGGCGTCCAGAGACGGCGTGGTGAACGCATGCAATTCCTCGACAGAGACAACGTGGAGCGGGGGACGGCATGCCGCAGGCGGCGGCGCTGCTGCGCGGCCGCTGTGCAGAATCCAAACGTGGCTTGCACATTGGATGCCACGCCACGGCTGCGGTGTGATGCAGGTGTGTTGCGATCAGGTTGGCCGCGCAGAAACCTGCGCAGCCGATCGAACACGTGGAGGGCTAAGCAATCCGTCGCGCGCAGTGCTCGTGCGCGCTGCGCTTAAAACTTGTACGTCGCCTCCAACTGGTAACGGCGGCCGAACACCTGGTAGCCGCCATCGTCCTGATTGGCCAGACGGTTGGGCGTGTTGTCGGTGTAGGCGCGCAGCGGATCGTTGGTGAGATTGCTGGCCTGAAAGCGGAAGCCGAGCTGCTTGCTGTACTGCCAGGTCAAGCTCAGATCCACCGTGCCTTCGCTCTGCAGGCGCGCCAGCCGTGCGGCATTCCAGCCGTACACCACCGTGTAGGGGCTGTGGTACTTGTGGCCCACGCGCGCTTCGAAAGTGCCGGTCTTGCGTGCCAGCCCGCTCAACGGTAGCGGGTTGTCTTCCGGCGAGAATTTCTTGAGGTTGGAATTTACCAGCGAATAGTTCGAGTAGACGCCGAAATTTTCCATGTGCGCGATGAAGTAGAACGGCGTCTGCAAGGTGAGTTCCACGCCGTTGATGTCGCCGCCGCCATTGAACGGCGCGCTGACCAGATAATCCAGGCCGTTGATCACTTCGCGGTCGGTGCGGTAGCCGATGCTCGAATCCACTTCCTTGCGATACACGGCCAGTGCGGCGAGCGCTTCGGTGTGGAAATACCACTCGTACGAGACAGCGACCTGGGTGGCCTTGAACGGATCCAACTGCGGGTTGCCGCCGCTGCCAGTGAGCTGGCCGACGGTGACGGTGGGGTCGTCCAGGCGACGGCCGGTGCGCAGTTCGTCCAGCGGCGGACGCGCGGTGACCTTGGCCACTGCAACGCGCAGGATGCGCTGGTCGTCGGTCAGGAAGTTGAGCGTGGCGCTGGGCAGTACGTCGGTGTATGCCTTGCTGTCGCTGCTGGGCGGCACGGTGCCGCCGACCGAATCGAAGCCGTTGCTGCTGGTCTTGGTGTTGACCAGACGTACGCCGACATTACCCGTGGCATCGGTGCCGAACAGCTGCGAGCTGAAGACTGCCTTGGCGAAGGCTTCGCGCACGCTCGGTGGGGAACACCTCCCAGCGCACCGCGCGATTGGGCTCGGACGAGGCGATTTCGCGCCCGTTGACGGTACCCATGGTCATGCGCGGGCCCAGGCCGCGCACGGTGACCAGGCTCTCGTTGCCGCGATCTCGGGTGCCGTTGACGCCGGGCAGGCGCACCAGTGCCGCGGCTACGGTGACGTTGGGCATCTGACCCATGTTGTCCGCTGAGATCACTTCCATGACCTGGTCGGACATCTGCTTGGCTTGCACGGCCTGATGGAGGCTGGCGCGCTGGCCGATCACGGCGATGTTGTCCAACGTGACCGGCGCCTGGCTGTGGCTGGCGGCGCTGCTGGTGTCGTTGGCCGGCGGTGCGGCGGGTGCAGTGTCCTGCGCGTGCGCGCTGAACGCAGTGGCCAGCATGCAGGCGATGGTGGTGCAGAGAACCTCGCGCACGGGCGTACGGCGCGCAGGCCGGCTGGCCGAGCGGCCGGTGTGGTGAACAGGCATCGGTTGATCGCTCCCAGGACAACTGACCAGATGGTGGCTGATGGTGCGGCCAGCCGCATGGAGAAAGGGTCTTGCGCGCCTGCGTGGGTGTGGCGAGTGATGCGGTGCTGCGCGATGGGCGTTGTGTGTTCGTCTGCGTGGCGCCGCAAGCGCGATGCACGGCGCTGGCGTCGATGTGTCCGCTTCAGGGTAGAAGCACAAGTCATTCCATTCCAATGAAGCATTTTGCGGCAGCTATCCCGGCTTGGAATGCCGCGCTGCGGCAATGACGCGGGCTGCGCACAGTGGTGTGGCACGTCAATCCCGACGCCTCCCTCCCCACTGCCTGGCAAGACGCTAGCGCGCGCTCGTCGGCAGGCGCGGCAGCGCAGGAAACGCGCGCTGCACGCAGGTGCTGCGCGCGCACGTCAGGCAGCCCGGACCGATCGGTACCGCATCGTCGACCGCGTTGAGATCCCAACCGCGCGCATACACCAGTTGATCGGCGTGACGCAGGTCGCAGCCCATTGCCAGGGCAAACGTCTTGCGCGGGCGGCCATATCCGGGAGGGCCGCTGCTGACCTGGCGGGCCAGCCAGAAATAGCGCCGGCCATCGGGCATGCGCGCGATCTGGGTGAGGATGCGATCAGGCTGGTTGAACGCTTCGTACACGATCCACAACGGGCAGGCGCCGCCGACATGCGAGAAATGGAAATCGGTTGCCGAATGACGCTTGGACACGTTGCCGGCGCGGTCCACCCGCATGAAAAAGATCGGCAAGCCGGCTGCTCCACGCCGCTGCAAGGTGCTGAGCCGGTGACACACCGCTTCGAAACCCACATCGAAGCGATCGGCCAACCATTCGATGTCGTAGCGTGAGGTCTGCGCGCTGTGCAGGAACGCGCTGTAGGGCATTACCAGCGCGCCGGCGAAATAGTTCGACAGGCCAATCCGCGACAGCGCGATGCGCTCGGCGTCTTCGAAACCGGCGTCGGCAATCCGCGCGTCCAGCAGCGGCGCGCATTCCAGCAATGCCAGCTGTGCGGCCATCTGGAACGCCTGCTGGCCCGGCCGCAAGTGTGCCGCCAGCCATAGCACACGCGCTTGCGCATCCATGCTGCGCTTGTCGCGGTGCAGGTCGGCGGCGTCCTGCACCAGCAGGCCATGACGATCGGCAAGGCGTTGGCGCAGCCGTAGCGGTAGATTTTCCGGGGTCAATCCAAGTTCGGCGTAGAGCGCTTCGGCGCGCTCGTCCAGTTCGGGCAGATAGTTGTGCGCGCGGTTGAAGTAGTCGCGCACCTGTTCGCCGGGCGACAGCGATGGCACCGCCACGTGCTCGACCCCGATCTGCAATTCCAGCGCAGCGTTGCGTTCGAGCAGATGCTGATGCGCGCGGTGCAGGTCCAGCAGCGCCTGCGCCACCTGCGGCAGGTTGCCGGTGAGTGCGCGCAGTTCGGCGGGTAGCAGCGTGTGGCCCAGGCTGCGCAGCGATTGGTCCAGCGGCTCGACCAATGCGGCCGGGTCGTCCAGATCCAGCAGGCCGTCCAGGTCGCCCAGCGTGGCTTTGAGCCGCTGCTGGATGGCCAGCGTGAGCGGGCGCTGATTGCGCTCGATCTGGTTGAGATAGCTCGGCGACAGTTCGAGTCGGCGCGCCAGCTCGGCTTGGGTCAGGCCGTGGCGCTGGCGCAGCCGCTGCAGGCGCAGCCCGAGCTGGTGGCGGAGTTGAGCGTGCGACTGAGGCATTCGCAAGATTCGCAAAATTGTGGCGCCAGCTTAGCGCGATTAAGCAAGCGGAGGCTGGGAATGCCCGGGCGGGATGCGAACAATGCGAAGCGATGGCCCGAAACGGCCACAAGTCCTTCTTGAATAGCGAGCCCTGCAATGCGCGAATCCGTCCCCCGCGTGTCCTTGTTGATCGATGGCGAGTTGGTGGTGTCCGCCGGCACGCACTGGCAGGACGTGGTCAACCCGGCCGATCAATCGGTGCTGGCCCAGGTGCCATTTGCCACCGCCGACGAAGTGGCCGCGGCAGTGGCCGCAGCCAGCCGCGCTTTCGTCACGTGGCGCAAGACGCCGATCGGCACGCGTGCGCGCATTTTTCTCAAGTACCAGCAGCTGATCCGCGAACACATGCCCGAACTGGCCGCGCTGCTCAGCGCCGAGCAAGGCAAGACCCTGGCCGATGCCGAAGGCGATGTGTTCCGCGGTCTGGAAGTGGTGGAGCACGCCGCGGCGATCGGCAATCTGCAGCTGGGCGAGCTGGCCAACAACGTCGCCAACGGCGTGGACACCTACAGCCTGCTGCAGCCGCTGGGTGTGTGCGCCGGCATTACCCCGTTCAACTTCCCGGCGATGATTCCGCTGTGGATGTTTCCGATGGCGATCGCCACCGGCAACACCTTCGTGCTCAAGCCCTCCGAGCAAGACCCGATGGTGACCATGCGCTTGGTCGAACTCGCCCTGGAAGCCGGCATTCCCAAGGGCGTACTCAACGTCGTGCACGGCGGCGAGGACGTGGTCAACGCACTGTGCGATCACCCCGATATCAAGGCGCTGTCGTTCGTGGGCTCCACCAAGGTCGGCACGCACGTGTATCAACGCGCCTCGCTGGCCGGCAAGCGCGTGCAATGCATGATGGGCGCCAAGAATCACGCCGTGGTGCTGCCGGATGCCAATCGCGGGCAGACCCTCAATGCGATGGTCGGCGCCGCGTTCGGTGCCGCCGGGCAGCGCTGCATGGCGGCCTCCACGCTGGTGCTGGTCGGTGACGCGCGCGCGTGGATTCCGGAGCTGGTGGCCAAGGCCAAACGTTTGAAGATCGGCGCCGGCAATGCGCCCGGCACCGAAGTGGGTCCGCTGATTTCCTGCGCCGCACGCGCGCGGGTGGAAGCCTTGATCGCCTCCGGTGTGGAGCAGGGCGCCATGTTGGAACTGGATGGCCGCGCGCCCCAGGTGCCGGGGTTCGAGCAAGGCAACTTCGTCGGGCCGACCATTTTTTCCGGCGTCACACCCGGCATGCGGATCTACGACGAAGAAATCTTCGGGCCGGTGCTGGTGATTCTGGAAGCCGCCACGCTGGACGAGGCCATCGCCTTGATCAACGCCAATCCCAATGGCAATGGCACGGCGTTGTTTACCCAATCCGGTGCGGCTGCGCGGCGTTTCCAGGAAGACATCGATGTGGGCCAGGTCGGCATCAACGTGCCGATTCCAGTGCCGGTGCCGCTGTTCTCCTTCACTGGTTCGCGTGCCTCCAAGCTCGGCGACCTGGGTCCGTACGGCAAGCAGGTGGTGATGTTCTACACCCAGACCAAGACCGTGACCGCGCGCTGGTTCGACGACGAGACGCTGGGCCATGGCGTCAACACCACCATCTCCCTCAAGTGACCCGATCGCCATGAACGCAGCCATCCAGCTCTATCCCAACGCGGCCGATTTGAACGAAGAGCAGCAAGCCTTTCGCGCCGCCGCCCGCGATTTTGCCGATAAGGAACTCGCCCCGCACGCGGCGCAGTGGGACGCAGAAGGTCACTTCCCGCGCGAGGCGATCGCCAAGGCCGCAGCGTTGGGCTTTTGCGGGCTTTACACCGACCACGGCGTGGGCGGCCTGGGCATGCGCCGGCTCGATGCGGCGGTGGTGTTCGAAGAGCTTGCCACGGTGGATCCATCCACCTCGGCCTTCATCAGCATCCACAACATGGTCACCTGGTTTATTGCCAGCTACGGCACCGATGCGGTGCGCGCGCAGTGGGGCGAGGCGATGACCAGCGGTGCCAAACTCGGCTCCTACTGCCTGACCGAACCGGGCAGCGGCTCGGACGCAGCATCGTTGAAATCCCGTGCGCAGCGCGATGGCGACAGCTACGTGCTCAACGGCAGCAAGGCCTTCATCTCCGGTGCCGGCGCGACCGATGTGCTGGTGGTGATGGCACGCACCGGCGAAGACGGCGCACGCGGCATCAGCGCGTTCGCGGTGCCGGCCGATGCCCCCGGCATCAGCTATGGCCGCAAGGAAGAAAAGATGGGCTGGAACAGCCAGCCCACGCGCGGTGTGACCTTAGAAAACGTGCGCATTCCTGCCGAGAACCTGCTTGGCAAGGAAGGCGAAGGTTTCAAGATGGCGATGAAGGCGCTGGATGGTGGACGCATCAATATCGCCGCGTGTTCGTTGGGCGCAGCGCAAGGCGCGCTGGATGCCGCGCGGCGCTACATGGGCGAGCGCCGCCAGTTCGGTAAGACGCTGGCCGATTTCCAGGCCCTGCAGTTCAAGCTGGCCGATATGGCCACGCAACTGGTGGCCGCGCGGCAGATGGTGCACACCGC
This sequence comes from Xanthomonas sp. JL1, assembly GCF_038405005.1. Classification (NCBI taxonomy): domain Bacteria; kingdom Pseudomonadati; phylum Pseudomonadota; class Gammaproteobacteria; order Lysobacterales; family Lysobacteraceae; genus Xanthomonas; species Xanthomonas sp. JL1. Next base: position 85,692 of record NZ_JBBYGR010000035.1, read on the forward strand.
TGCACGCAAGCTCGATGCCGGCAGCCACGATGCCACCGTGTGGTGTGCGATGGCCAAGCGCTTCGCCACCGATGCAGGCTTTGCCATCTGCGACGATGCCTTGCAGATCCACGGCGGCTACGGCTATATCCGCGAGTATCCAATCGAGCGCTTGCTGCGCGACAGCCGCGTGCACCGCATTCTGGAAGGTACCAACGAGGTGATGCGCATGATCGTGGCGCGTCATCTGCTCAATGGCGAGGAGGAACTGCGATGAGCGATTGGGAACAGGGCGTCCATACCGGTCTGCAGGTCGAGCGCGATGGTCACGTGGCCATCGTGACCTTGAGCAACCCACCGGCCAACACCTGGACCGTGCACAGCCTGGCGGCTCTGCGCGATTTGGTGCGCGCACTGGATGCAGATCGCAGCATCTACGCCTTGGTGATCAGCGGCGAGGGCGAGAAATTCTTCAGCGCCGGTGCCGATCTCAAGCAGTTCGCCGATGGCGACAAGGCCAACGCACGCGAGGCCGCGCGCCGGTTTGGCGAAGCTTTCGAAGCCTTGAGTGCGTTTCGCGGCGTGTCGATCGCTGCAATCAACGGCTATGCGATGGGGGGCGGGCTGGAGTGCGCATTGGCCTGCGATCTACGCATCGCCGAGCAGCAAGCACATCTTGCGTTGCCCGAAGCCAGTGTTGGTCTGCTGCCATGTGCAGGCGGTACCCAGAATCTGCCGCGCGTGGTCGGCGAAGGTTGGGCCAAGCGCATGATCCTGCTCGGTGAGCGTGTTGATGCTGCCACCGCGCAGCGCATCGGGTTGGTGGAAGAGGTGGTTGGCAAGGGCGAGTCGCGCGCCTTGGCGATTGCCTGGGCGCAGCGCGCCGGTAAACAGAGCCCAATCAGCGTGTCGGCGTGCAAGCAGCTGGTGCAGTCCACGCGCCATGGCACGCACGCAGCCGCGCTGATTGCCGAGCGCGAAGCATTTGTGGATCTATTCGAACACGTCGATCAGGCCGAAGGCGTGGCCGCATTTCTGGAGAAGCGCGCGCCGCAGTGGAGTAACCACTGATGGCGCACGTCAGCGCAACCGGCGACGCACCGGTGCTGTTCGAGCAGCGCACCTGTGCCGATGGACATCGCATCGGTATCGCCACCTTGAATGCGCCCAAGACGCTCAATGGCCTGTCGTTGCAGATGACGCGGCTACTGGATGCGCAATTGCGCGCTTGGGCCGAGGATGCGCAGATCGCGTGTGTGGTGTTGCGCGGCGGCGGTGAAAAGGCGTTCTGCGCTGGCGGCGATCTGCATGGCCTGTACCAGAGCATGCATGCGCATCGCGATGCGGTGCCCGACAGTGCAGCGCGCCGCGCAGCGCCGCAGGCCAATGCGCATGCCGCGGCGTTCTTCGAAGAGGAATACCGGCTCGACCATCGCATCCACACGTATCCGAAGCCCCTGCTGTGCTGGGGCCACGGCATCGTGATGGGCGGTGGCATCGGCTTGATGTCCGGTGCCAGCCATCGTGTGGTCACCGAGCGCTCGCGCCTGGCCATGCCGGAAATCAGCGTCGGCTTGTTCCCGGATGTGGGGGGAAGTTGGTTGTTGCGCCGTGTGCCGCGGGGCGCCGGCCTGTTTCTGGCGCTGACTGGCGCGCCGCTGGATACCAGCGATGCGGTTTATGCAGGGCTCGCCGACGTGCGCCTGGAGCATGCGCAGTACGCAGCGGTGCTGGATGCGCTAAGTGCGCACGCCTGGGCAGGCAATGCCGACGACGACCGCACCCAACTCAGTGCATTCCTGCATGGCATCGCGCAACCCACCGAGCCGGGCCCGCTACAAATCCACGCACCGTTGATCGAACAGTGGGTGGCTGGCGAATCGCTGGAACACGTTGTCGCTGCAATTCTGGCGCTGCAAAGCGAAGACAGCTGGTTGCAGGCTGCACGTGCCACCTTGGCCGCGGGTGCTCCGGGGTCTGCGCGCCTGGCCTGGGAGCTGCATCGCCATGCGGGCACCACGACGCTGGCCGACACCTTCCGTACCGAATACGTGGTCGCATTGCATGCGGCGGCACACGGCGATTTTGCCGAAGGCATCCGCGCGCTGTTGATCGACAAGGATCGTCAACCGCACTGGCAACCGGCGTCGCTGGAAGCAGCCGATGCGCAGTGGGCCGCCGATTTCTTCGTTGTGCCCTGGTCGGCTGCACAGCATCCGCTTGCCGATCTGGGCAGCAGTTGAGGCCGGTGCGCGCCGAGTGGCTGGCAATGTGATGGGCACTGCAAGTGCGTATAAGCGCGGCGCTCGCTCTGTCCGAACACTGCAGTCGCACTGGAAGCTGCGCGTGGATCGCTCCGCCAGCGCGTGACAACCAAACAATCTGTTGAAGATCGTCCTGATCTGGAAACCGACACCATGAGCAATATCGCGTTTATCGGCCTGGGCAATATGGGCGGGCCAATGGCTGCCAATCTGATCAAGGCCGGGCATCAGCTGCGGGCATTCGATCTGGCACCGGCTGCCCTGGACGCTGCAACAGCGGCCGGTGCGCATGCCGCCAGCTCCGCGCAGGACACGCTGGCCGATGCCGAAATCGTGATCTCGATGCTGCCTGCGAGCCGCCACGTCGAAGGCTTGTACCTGGGCGACTCCGGCATCCTGGCGCAGATTCCGCACGGTGCGCTGGTCATCGACTGCAGCACCATCGCACCCCTGTCTGCGCGCAAGGTGGCCGATGCGGCCACGGCGCGTGGCCTGACAATGTTGGACGCCCCGGTCTCCGGCGGCACCGCCGGTGCTGCAGCCGGCACCCTGACCTTCATCGTCGGCGGCGCTGCCGAGGTGCTGGAGCGCGCGCGTCCGGTGCTGCAGGCCATGGGCAAGAACATTTTCCACGTCGGCGACAACGGGGCAGGGCAGGTCGCCAAGCTCTGCAACAACATGGCCCTGGGCGTGATCATGGCCGCCACCGGCGAAGCGCTGGCGCTCGGCGTCGCGCAAGGCTTGGACCCTGCAGTGCTGTCGCAGATGATGGCGGTCAGCACCGGGCGCAGTTGGGCCACCGAAGTGTGCAATCCCTGGCCCGGCGTGCTGCCCAATGCCCCGGCATCGCGCGGCTACAGCGGTGGCTTCGGCAACGACTTGATGCTCAAGGATCTGGGGTTGGTCGCCGAGTCGGCGGTACAGGCCGGTGTCTCGATTCCGCTCGGTGAGCTGGCGCGCAACCTGTACGCAATGAACAGCCAGGCTGGCAACGGGGCGCTGGATTTTTCCAGCGTGGTCAAGCTGGTCGCCAAGGTCTGAGTCGCGAACTGGGTCGCGTCGCGCATCCATCGTTGAGCGGTGCGGATGGTGGAGAAGCGCTGAAACCTTTGCGTGCGCTTCATCAACTGCACCCACCGCGCCCGCACCGAAGCGCTGCTGCTGCGCTTTGCCGGCCAACCGCATGACGCGTGTGATGTGATGTCATCACATGCAGGTGTAATAGTCTCCGCCATCGCGTGCGGCTAAGGTGCGCGCATCGCACGAGACGACGACCTCCATGGGACACGACCACAACCACGCACCCAGCGAAATTCGCCATGAAACACCCTTGTGGTGGGCGCTGGGCCTGACCGCCACGTTCCTGTTGGCAGAGATCATCGGCGCGTTCGTGACCAACAGCCTGGCGCTGTTGTCCGACGCCGCCCATATGGCCACCGACACCGTCGGCCTGATGATCGCGTTGGTCGCGGTGCGCTTGAGCCGTCGCCCGGCTGACGCGCGTCGCACGTATGGCTATGTGCGGCTCGAAGCGCTCGGCGCGTTGGCCAATGGCGCGCTGCTGTTCGCAGTGGGCGGCTACATCCTGTGGGAGGCCGCGCAGCGCGTTCGCGCCCCGCAGGACATTGCGTATGGCGGCATGCTGCTGATCGCCGGCTTCGGCCTGGTGATCAATCTGATCGCAATGAAGCTGCTGCATGCCGGCAGCGGCGAAAGCCTCAACGTCAAAGGCGCCTATCTGGAGGTCTGGAGCGACATGCTCGGATCGATGGCGGTGATCATCGGTGCCTTGCTGATCCACTGGACCAGCTGGCAGTGGATCGACCCGGTGCTGGCCGTGCTGATCGGCCTGTGGGTATTGCCGCGCACCTGGGTGCTGCTGCGCGAGGCGATCAACGTGTTGCTCGAGGGCGTGCCCAAGGGTATCGATCTGGCCCAGGTGCAGCAGGCACTCACCAGCCATCCCGGCGTCGAAGACGTGCACGACCTACACGTCTGGGCGCTGGCCTCCAGCACCCCTGCGCTCACCGCGCACATTGTCGTCAACGAGGCAACCGACCGCGACCGCCTGCGCGACGCGCTCGCCACCCTGCTGCACGACCGCTTCGACATCGTCCATGTCACCCTGCAGGTGGAAAGCGGCGACTGCGGCACCGAGCCTTGCGGCACACCAAAGCCCGCTGCAGACGCTGGCCATGACGCGCATCATGGGCACAGTCATGCGCATGGGCACTCCCATCATTAACCTCTGGTGGGAGCAGGTCGGCGGGGCATCGAATTAGCGCGTTTCGACCTGCACCATCAACAGGAAGCGGGAGGCCCTGGCGCGACATATCCAGATCGATGTCGACTGCGCAGTAATGGTTGCCAGCATCTAAAAGATGCCGCCCTGCCGCAAAAAGAAGGCCGCCAACGGCAGCCTTCTTGCATATCAAACGCTGTCGATAGCTGGCGGCTGGCCTTACACCACCGCCTCCCGCAACACCGGCGAGTCCCAACCCGGGCGCGGTGCGAAACGTTCGCCATAACGTGCGTGCAGCGCCTGCAAACGTTCCAGCAGCGCATCTGCGCCGACGCTGCGGATGTGCTGGATCGGGCCACCGCGGAAGGGCGCAAAGCCGGTGCCGAAGATGACGCCGGCATCGAGCAGGTCTGCGTCGGCCACCACGCCGTCGTGCAGACACGCCACCGCTTCGTTGAGCAGCGGCAGAATCAGCCTGTCTTCCAGATCTGCCGGTGCGGTGTGGCCACTGGCAACCTCCGGTTTGACCGCACGCCCATTCTCCCACGTGTACAAGCCCTGGCCGTCCTTCTTGCCGCGCTTGCCGGCTTCCACCGTGATCAGCGCTGCCGGAATCGGTAGGTGCAGGAACGGCGCCAACTCCGCGCCCACGCCGGCGGCGACGTCCAGACCCACGGTGTCGATCAACTCGATCGGCCCCATCGGCATGCCGAATTTCACCGCCGTCTTGTCCAGCACCGGGCCGGGTATGCCTTCCGCATACGCGGTGGCCGCTTCAAGCAGGTACGGGAACAGCACCCGGTTGACCAGGAACCCCGGCGTGCCGGCCACCGGCACCGGGAACTTGTCCAGTGCCTTGCAGAATGCAGCCAGGCGCGCCGCGTTGGCGGGATCCAGGCCATCGTGCTGCACGATTTCCACCAGCGGCATCATCGCCACCGGGTTGAAATAGTGCAGGCCGGCGAACTGCGCCGGGCGCTGGATGTGGCCACGCAGTTCGGTCAGCGGAATCGAAGATGTATTGGTGGTCAGCAATGCATCCGGCTTGAGCTGCGGCTCGATCAATTGATACAGATCGCGCTTGGCCTGCGGGTTTTCGATGATCGCCTCGATCACCAGATCGGCCTGCGTCACACCCGCACCGGCCAGGTCACCGCGCAGACGCGCGGCCACGGCCGGCCGCTTGGCGTCGTCTTTGACGCGCTTGGCGAACAGTTCGCCGCCGCGCGTCAGCGCCGTCTCGATAAAACGCTGCTCGCGGTCCTGCAATGTGACGTCGAAGCCCTTGTAGGCCGCCCACGCCGCGATGTCGCCGCCCATCACGCCAGCGCCGATGACGTGCACATGGCGGATCGGCGTCGCTGCCGCGCCGGCTGCATCCTTGCCGCCCAGCGCCTTCAAACGCTCGGTCAGGAAGAAGATGCGGATCAGGTTGCGTGCGGTCGGCGTGCTGGCGAGCTTGACCACTGCCTTGCGCTCGGCCGCCAGGCGGGCCTGGATGCCGCTGCCGCCAGCCCGCTCCCACACCGTGATCAACGCGTATGGCGCAGGGTAATGCTCCTTGCGCGCCTTGCGGGCCACTTGCTTGCGCATCTGCGGCGCCAGTATTTTGCGCGCCAGCAAGGTGTTGGTGGCCCACGCAGTGGCGCGCTGCTGGAACGGACGCGTCGTACCCGCGAGCGCCAGTGCCGCAGCCGCATCGACCAGCACCGCAGGTGCGGCGACCTTGTCGACCAGACCGATTGCGCGCGCAGCCTTGGCCGACACGGTGCGGCCGCTGAGCATCAGGTCCATCGCCGCCGGCGCACCGATCAGGCGCGGCAAGCGGGCGCTGCCGCCCCAGCCGGGGAAGATGCCGAGCTTGGTTTCCGGCAACCCGACGCGCGTACTGCCATCGTCGGAGGCCACGCGGTAGCGGCATGCCAGCGCGATTTCGGTGCCGCCGCCCATGCAGAAGCCATGAATCGCCGCAACGGTCGGGCAGGGCAGTTCGGCCAGCTTCTGAAAGACCTGCTGCCCGCGATGAATCGCATCGTTGACCGTGCCCTTGTGGTCGAATTGCTGAAATTCTTTCAGATCGGCACCGGCGATGAAACCGTTGGCTTTGCCCGAGCGCAGCACCACGCCCTTGGGCGGCTCCAGTGCCAGGCGCTCGACCAGTGCGCCCAACTCCAGCAGCACCTCCTGGGAAAATGCGTTGACCGGTGCGTCCTGGCGATCGAGGCTGAGCACGACCACGCCGTCCTCGCGCAGCTCGGCCTGCCAATGGCTGAATCGGAGCCCGTCGAAACCTGGAAGCATGCGTCTGGCCGTCCGGCAATAGATGGAAAAATCGTTATCATCCAGAGGCTGTTTCCTTCACGTCAAATACCTATATCTGTCGACCGGGCAGATGCGGGCTTTGCGTGCAGCGTCGCCAGCGGTGCATCGGGGCCGCTACCCTGATGCGTGACGGTCGTACGGATCGGTATGAACTTTTCTTTTCAATGGCGGTCTCATTGCCCGACTTCGGTGGGCTGACAGGAGTGCGGCCCGACATGGCCGAAGTCGATACACCTCAGGAGCTGGACCTGGAACTGGTCCGGCGCGTGCAGCGCGGCGAAAGCGCGGCGTTCGATGTGCTGGTGCGCAAATACCAGCATCGGATCGTTGCGTTGATCGGGCGCTACATCGCCGACTGGAGCGAATGCCAGGACGTTGCCCAGGACACGTTTGTGCGGGCGTACCGCGCGATCAACAGTTTTCGTGGCGACGCCCAGTTCTATACGTGGCTGCACCGCATTGCCGTCAACACTGCCAAGAACCATCTGGTTGCGCATAACCACCGCCCGCCCAGCGACGACATCGAGATCAGCGATGCCGAACACTTCGATGGAGCGACCCGGTTGCGCGACACCGACACCCCGGAGCGCGAATTGATGCGACAGGAGCTGGAACAAACGGTGATGCGCGCGGTCCAAGCACTGCCGGAAGAACTTCGATCGGCCATCACCCTGCGCGAGGTGGAAGGGCTGAGCTATGAGGACATCGCGCGAAAGATGGATTGCCCGATCGGAACGGTGCGCTCGCGCATCTTCCGGGCGCGTGAGGCCATCGACATCAAGCTGCGGCCTCTGCTGGAGACCGAGAGCGCTACCCGTGAGCGATACCGTGTATGAGCCATAACACCGACATGTCCACCACCGACAAGTTCGAGCTTCACTATCGCCAGCAGCTGTCTGCGTTGGTCGACGGCGAATTGAGTGCCGACGCGTCGCGCTTCCTGCTGCGCCGTCTGGCCCACGACGAAGAATTAGCCGGCTGCCACGAACGCTGGCAGTTGTGCGGCGATGTGCTGCGCGGTGCTGCCAGTGCGCCGGCACCGCTGGATTTCGCGGCGCGTGTGCGCAGTGCCATTGCGGAGGAGCCGGCACCGCGAGCGCAGCCTGCGGCCCGCTCGGGCGCACGCTGGCGGTGGAGGGGCGGCGCGGCGATTGCGGCATCGGTCGCGGCGATTGCCTTGTTCATGGCGCGCGAGCGCCTGCCCGAAACGGCAGCGCGCGGAGCCCAAACACCTGTGTACGCCAGCGCGGCGCAGCTTCCGCCCGCATCGCGGACGCCGCAGGTACCCGTGGCACCGAAGGCGCCGGCGGCGTCGGTTCCGGAAACGCCCGACGAAGTGGGTGCGCTCGCTGCGGCCGTGCCTGCCGCTGCGCTGGCATCCACTCGCCGCGGTGCAGCCACGCGCAATCAGCAGGTCGCACGCAGTGCGGCTGCGCGTCAGCAGCAGGTGCCGACGCGCATGGTGGCTGCGGCAGCACCGGTACCGGCACCAGTGGCCGCGTCATCCGCCGTTGCGGCTGCGCCGTCCAACCCGTTCACGCATCCGGACGCTACGCTGCAGGCACGCCCGTGGCCGCGCGCGGCCTTGTCCGGGGCGAGCGAGAGTCCGCTGAATGCCAGTTTTCGCCAGAGCAGCCCCGGCACGGCGTTCTATCCGTTTGAGCCGGCGCCACAGACGGTCGCCAGCCCAGCGCCGAACCGGCCATTGCCGGTGCAGCTCCCGCAGAACTGATTCGGTCGTCGGCCTTCATCTGTCGGCCTTCTCCTTTCCCGTTATCGTGCTGGACCCGTGTTGCTACGCGGGTTTGGCCCCTTGTCGCCCTGCCATCGGAGGCAACCTGATGAACCATCGCATCCGCACCCAGATGTTCGGCCTGATCGCCATGACCCTGCCGCTGGCCGCCTGCGCGCAGCAGCCCGCGCCCGCTGCCAAGGACGTCGCACCGATTGCCGCCAACCGCAGTGCCACGCCAGCGCCACAGCTGGTGGCGGGGCTGCCGGACTTCACCAATCTGGTCGAGCAGGTCGGCCCGGGCGTGGTCAATGTCGAAACCACCATCACCCGCAAGGACGCCATGGCGCGTCAGCAGCGCAGTGGCCCGGGTGGTCGCGGCGGTGGCGCAATGCCCGATGACGATCAGATGCCGGAATTCTTCCGCCGCTTCTTCGGTCCGGATTTCCAGATGCCGGGTGGGCCACGCCAGGGGCCGGGTGGTCCGGGGCAGGGCGATGACGACGGCGGTATTGCCGGCAAGTCGATGGGCTCAGGCTTCATCATTTCCGCCGATGGCTATGTGCTGACCAATCATCACGTGGTCGATGGCGCCAGCGAAGTCACCGTCAAGCTCACCGACCGCCGCGAGTTCAAGGCCAAGGTGGTGGGGAGCGATGAGCAATACGACGTGGCGCTGCTGAAGATCGAGGCCAAGGGCCTGCCGACCGTGCGCCTGGGCGATTCCAATACGCTCAAGCCGGGCCAGTGGGTGGTGGCGATCGGCTCGCCGTTCGGCCTGGACCACTCGGTCACCGCCGGCATCGTCAGTGCCACCGGCCGCAGCAATCCGTATGCGGATCAGCGCTACGTGCCCTTCATCCAGACCGACGTGGCGATCAACCAGGGTAATTCCGGCGGCCCGCTGCTCAATACGCGCGGCGAAGTGGTCGGCATCAACTCGCAGATCTTCTCCGCGTCGGGCGGCTACATGGGCATTAGCTTTGCGATCCCGATCGACCTGGCCTTCAGTGCCGCCGAGCAGATCAAGGCCACTGGCCATGTGAGTCGCGGCATGCTGGGTGTGCAGGTCGGCCCGATCGACTCGCTCAAGGCCCAGGGCCTGGGCTTGCCGGACAGCCGTGGTGCCTTGGTGAACGATATTCCGGCCGGCAGCCCGGCGGGCAAGGCCGGTGTCGAAGTGGGCGATGTGATCCGCGCGGTCAACGGCAAGCCGATCGACGTCGCCAGCGATCTGCCGCCGATGATCGGGCTGATGGCGCCGGGTTCCAAGGTCACTCTTGATGTCTTGCGCGACGGCAAACCGCGCAAGGTGACGGTCACCCTCGCACCGCTCCAGGGTGGCAGCGAGAACGCCGCGCCGCGCACCGCGGCCGATGAGGCCAAGCCCAGCGCCCCGGCCAGCGTGGAATTGCTCGGCCTGCAGGTCGCCGATCTGACCGCTGCCGAACGCAGTCGTCTGGGTCTGGAGGCGGGGGAGGGCGTGCGCATCGCCTCGGTCACTGGCGCGGCGGCGCGCAGCACCCAGCCGCCGCTGTCGCCGGGCCTGATCATCGCCCGCGTCGGCCGCACCAAGGTCGGTAGCGTCGCCGAGCTCAACCGCGCCCTGTCCAGCTACAAAAAGGGAGATGTGGTCATGCTGCTGGTCACCGACGGCAAGGCAACCAGCTACGTGGCCTTGAAGGCCGGCGGCTGAGGAAAGCCGGGATTGGTGATTCGGGATTGGCAAGGGCAGGCTCCGCTCGCGGGTGTCTGCCTTTGCGCTGCCGTTTCGAATCCCCAATCCCGACTCCCTGACCCCTGCGTCAGCATGCGATAATGCTGCGTTACCCTGACGACGGCACCGCCGGCGCCCACCTCAATGTCCTCTGATTCAATGCGGAATATCCGCAATTTTTCCATCATTGCCCACGTCGACCACGGCAAATCCACCCTTGCCGACCGGATCATCCAGCTGTGCGGCGGCCTGCAGGCGCGCGAGATGGAGGCCCAGGTGCTCGACTCCAACCCGATCGAGCGCGAACGCGGCATCACCATCAAGGCGCAGTCGGTGTCCTTGCCTTACACGGCAAAGGATGGGCAGGTCTACCATCTGAACTTCATCGACACCCCCGGGCACGTCGACTTCTCCTACGAAGTCAGCCGCTCGCTGGCCGCCTGCGAGGGCGCGCTGCTGGTGGTGGATGCGGCGCAGGGCGTGGAAGCGCAGTCGGTGGCCAACTGCTACACGGCAGTGGAGCAGGGCCTGGAAGTGGTGCCGGTGCTCAACAAGATCGACCTGCCCACCGCCGATGTCGACCGCGCCAAGGCCGAGATCGAAGCGGTGATCGGCATCGATGCCGAAGATGCGGTGGCGGTGAGCGCCAAGACCGGGTTGAACATCGATCTGGTGCTGGAGGCGATCGTGCATCGCATCCCGCCGCCGGCCCCGCGCGACACCGACAAGCTGCAGGCGCTGATCATCGATTCCTGGTTCGACAACTACCTGGGCGTGGTCTCGCTGGTACGCGTGATGCAAGGCGAGATCAAGCCGGGCAGCAAAATCCTGGTGATGTCCACCGGCCGCACGCATCTGGTCGACAAGGTCGGCGTGTTCACGCCCAAGCGCAAGGAGCTGTCTGCGCTGGGCGCTGGCGAGGTGGGCTGGATCAACGCCTCGATCAAGGACGTGCACGGCGCACCGGTCGGCGACACGCTGACCCTGGCGGCCGACCCGGCGCCGCACGCATTGCCCGGTTTCCAGGAAATGCAGCCGCGTGTGTTCGCCGGCCTGTTTCCGGTCGATGCCGAGGATTACCCGGACCTGCGCGAAGCGCTGGACAAGCTGCGTTTGAACGATGCCGCACTGCGCTTCGAGCCGGAAAGCTCCGAAGCGATGGGTTTCGGCTTCCGCTGCGGCTTCCTCGGCATGCTGCACATGGAAATCGTGCAGGAACGCCTGGAGCGCGAGTACAACCTCAACCTGATCTCGACCGCGCCCACGGTGGTTTACGAGGTGCTCAAGACCGACGGCAGCGTGATCCCGATGGACAACCCGTCCAAGCTGCCGCCGCTCAACAACGTCGAAGAAATCCGCGAACCGATCATTCGCGCCAATATCCTCACGCCGCCCGATTACGTCGGCAACATCATCACCTTGTGCGAAGAAAAGCGCGGCAGCCAGATCGGCATCAACTACCTGGGCAGTCAGGTGCAGATCAGCTACGAATTGCCGATGGCCGAAGTAGTGCTGGATTTCTTCGACAAGCTCAAGTCGGTCTCGCGCGGTTACGCCTCGCTGGACTATCACTTCCTGCGTTTCGACCCGGGCCCGTTCGTGCGCGTGGACACGCTGATCAACGGCGACAAGGTCGATGCGCTGAGCATCATCGTGCACCGCAGCTACGCCGACCGCCGTGGCCGCGAGTTGTGCGAAAAGATGAAAGACCTGATTCCACGGCAGATGTTCGACGTGGCGATCCAGGCCGCGGTCGGCTCGCAAATCATCTCGCGCTCCACGGTCAAGGCGATGCGCAAGAACGTGTTGGCCAAGTGCTATGGTGGCGACGTTTCGCGCAAGAAAAAGCTGCTGGAAAAGCAGAAAGAAGGCAAGAAGCGCATGAAGCAGGTCGGTCGCGTGGAGATTCCGCAGGAAGCCTTCCTGGCTGTCTTGCAGATGGACAAGTAGCAGGGATTCGGGATTCGTCATTCGTGATTGGCAACGGCTTGCCCATCCTCTTGCTCTTAACTAATCCCGAATCTCAAATTTCGAATCCCGTTCCGAAGGAGCATCAATGAAATGGTTTGAAATCATCCTGGTTGTCCTAACGCTCGGCAGTGGCTTCATCTGGCTGCTGGACAAGCTGTTTTTGGCCAAGCACCGTGCCGCGCGTGCTGGTCTGCTGGACAGCGAGCCGGCGATCATCGATTACTCGCGCGCCTTTTTTCCCGTGCTGGCGGTGGTGCTGATCCTGCGCAGCTTCGTGGCCGAGCCGTACAAGATTCCGTCCAGTTCGATGATGCCCAATCTATTGATCGGCGATTTCATCCTGGTCAACAAGTTCGCCTACGGTTTCCGTCTGCCGATCACCAATACCAAGTTCATTCCCACCGGCGAGCCAAAGCGTGGCGATGTGGTGGTGTTCAAGCCGCCGCATGCGCCGGACCAGAACTGGATCAAGCGCGTGGTGGGCCTGCCGGGCGACAAGATCGGCTTCCATGGCGATACCCTGTACATCAACGACAAGCCGATGCATTACACGGTCAAAGGCGAGTACATCGGCAATGGCAAGGGCGCTGAAATGACCGGCACCACGCTGCTGGTCGAGTATCTACCGGGCCGCACGCATACCGTGCTGGAGTGGCTGGACCGCAATATGCCGGCCGGGCAGGGCGACTGGACCGTGCCGGCGGACAGCTATTTCGTGATGGGGGATAATCGCGACAACAGCGAGGACAGTCGGTTTTGGACCCAGACGCACTTTCTGCCGGAAGCCAATCTGCGCGGCAAGGCGTTCCTGATCTGGCTCAATTGCGAAGGGTGGTTCTGCAAGGGGAGTTTCGATCCATCGCGGATCGGGACTGGAATCCAGTAAATGTAGGCACGGCGTGCCAGGGGAAGCACAATGAAGCGCAAGCAAAGCGGTATGACGTTGATGTCGTTCGTGGTGGTGGTGGCGGTGGTGGGGTTCGGTCTGTACATCGGGATGAAGCTGTTTCCGATGTATCAGGAGTATTACTCCGTGCGCGCGGCGATGAAGGGCCTAGCCAATGAGCCGGGGAGTGCCAACATGGATCCGTCCAAGTTGCAGGACCTGTTCTTTCGTCGCCTGTACATTAACTACTCAGAAAACGTCAAAAAAGGAGACGTCAAGTTCGAGCGGATCGAAAGCGGCTGGCGGATGAAAGTCAACTACGAAGTCCGCCGCGAGCTGGTTGGCAATCTGGATGTGGTTGGCAAGTTCGATACGGCACAGGATTTGACGAAGCGCGGTGTCGAATAGAATCTTCCAACGCGGTGATCCGATCGGGCATGCATTTGCCGATCCGGATCTGCTCGCCCAGGCGCTGCGGCATCGCAGCGCCGGGACGCCGCACAACGAGCGGCTGGAATTTCTCGGCGACGGCATCGTCAATCTGCTGGTCGCCGAGGCGCTGTATCAACGTTGGCCCAAGGCCGATGAAGGCGCATTGACCCGCGCGCGGGCCGAACTCGTACGCGAAGGCGCGCTGGCAGTGATCGGACGTACGTTGAACCTCGGCGAGCGCCTCACGCTGGGTCCAGGTGAGTTGAAGTCCGGTGGTCATCGGCGCGATTCGATCCTGGCCGATGCTGTCGAAGCGATTGTCGCGGCCATCTACCTGGACTGCGGTTTCGAGCGTTGCCGTGCGGTGGTGCTGCCGTGGTTCGAAGCCTCGCTGGCGGCATTGCCGGTTGGCAAGGCAGAAAAAGATCCCAAGACCCGGCTGCAGGAATGGCTGCAGGCGCGCCAGCTGCCGCTGCCCAATTACGCTCTGATCAGTGAGAGCGGCGATGAGCATGCCAAGCAGTTCCATGTCGCCTGCATTCTGGAGCAGCCCGTCGCCCGCGCCGAGGGCCAGGGCACCTCGCGTCGTCTTGCCGAGCAACAGGCGGCGACTCTTGTCATCGCACAACTGGATTCAAGAATGTGAGCGTAACCTCGTCCCCCCACCGCAGCGGTAGCGTTGCCGTGATCGGCCGGCCCAACGTCGGCAAGTCCACCCTGACCAATGCCCTGGTCGGCGCGAAGGTCAGCATCGTCTCCAACCGGCCCCAGACCACGCGCCATCGGTTGCTGGGCATCGCGACCTTCCCGGAAGGGCAATTGGTGCTGGTCGATACCCCAGGCCTGCACCGCGAGCAGAAGCGCGCAATGAACCGGGTGATGAATCGCGCTGCGCGTGGCTCGCTCGAAGGCGTGGACGCGGCAGTGCTGGTGATCGAAGCCGGCCGCTGGGACGAGGAAGATACCCTGGCGTTTCGCGTGCTCAGCGACGCCGAGGTGCCGGTGGTGCTGGTGGTCAACAAGGTTGACCGCCTCAAGGACAAGACCGCGCTGTTGCCGTTCCTGGCCCAGGTCAGCGAGGGACGTACCTTCGCGGCCGTGCATCCGGTATCCGCCCTCAAGCGCAAGGGCCTGGAAGCGTTGGTCGGCGATCTGCTCAAGCTGGTACCCGAAGCCGAGGCCATGTTTGGCGAAGACGAGATCACCGATCGCAGCCAGCGCTTCCTGGCCGGCGAGTTGGTGCGCGAGCAGCTGATGCGTCAGCTCGGCGAAGAACTGCCGTATGCCACCACCGTTGAGATCGAGCGCTTCGCCGAAGATGGCGCGCTGCTGCGGATCGGAGCGGTCATCTGGGTCGAACGCGAAGGCCAGAAGGCGATCGTGATTGGCAAGGGCGGCACCCGCCTGAAGGAAATCGGCGGCAAGGCGCGTCTGCAAATGGAGCGCCTGTTCGGTGCCAAGGTCTTCCTCGAAACCTGGGTACGCGTGCGCGAGGGCTGGTCGGACGACGAGGCTGCGCTGAAGGCGTTCGGCTACGAATGACGCCAGGATCGGGAACCGGGGACCCGGGACCCGGGAAAAGCCAGGTCAAGCATTCGACCGGTGCGCTGCCGAAGAGGCGTTTTCCTGCATTCGCCCCATCTGCATGTTGCGATGACGGTATCGGCTCGGCTCCCCGTTGCCGTGCCGCGTCGCCATTTGGCGGCCGATCCTTCTATTTTCAAGGGTTTCCGGTCTCTGATCCCCAATCTCACCTTCTCCGCGCATGCTGATCGAGCACGAACGCGGGTTCGTCCTGCACGTGCGGGCCTGGCGCGAGACCAGCCTGCTGGTGGAGGTATTGACCGAGCAGCACGGGCGGGTGGGGCTGTTGGCGCGCGGAGTCCATGGGCCGCGCAAGCAGGCCTTGCGTGCTGCCTTGCAGCCATTGCAGTTGATTCAGTTCAGCGCCGTGCAGCGCGGCGAGCTGGCACAACTGCGTCAGGCTGAAGCGCTGGATACTGCGCCTCGGCTAGTCGGCGACACCATGCTGGCCGGTTTCTATATCAGCGAATTGTTGCTGCGCTTGGCACCGCGCAACGATCCGGTGCCCGAACTCTATGCCTGTTATACGCAGGCGCGGACGCACCTGGCAGCCGATCTTCCATTGGCATGGGGGTTGCGTCGGTTCGAGCGCGACGTGCTGGAAGGGCTGGGGTTTGCCTTCGATCTGCAGCACGACAGCGACGGGCAACCGATCGACCCGGCAGCGCGGTATCGGCTGGATCCGGAGGAAGGCGCCTTGCGTGTGTTAAGCGAGCGGCTGGCGCAGGATCGCCGCGAAACCGTCACCGGTGCGGCGCTGCTGGCACTGGGTGAGGACGTCATGCCAGCCGCAGAGGATATGCCTGGTCTGCGGCGCAGCATGCGCAGTGTGCTGCTGCATCATCTGGGTGGGCGCGGCTTGAAATCCTGGGAAATGCTTGAGGATCTGGCACGGCGTCGTTGATCGGGCCAGCCCTGGTGTGTGCGCGCTCCTGCAGCAGTCAGTGCGGCAGTGCTTTCAGCGCTACTAGCCGCGCGCATCTCAATCCGGAAGGCTGCACTACATCGAACGCTGCGCCGAGCTTGAAAGCAGATCGGCCTCGCACGCGCTCTCAATGCAGCAACGCAGCCACCGCCGCATGGAATTGGGTCCGCGCGCTCCGCGATTGCGGGTCGCCGCTTAGCAGGCGCACAGCACCGGCAAGCCGCGCTGCGCCGACAAAACCGCAGCTGGCCTGTAGCCGATGCAGATGGTTGCGTAATGCCTGTTCGTCGCTGATCTGCAGGGCCGAATCCACCGCATCCCGAGTGCCCGGCAATTCGGCCAGGAATAGCTCGCGCAGGGCATTGAGATGATGTTGCTGGCCGTTGAGCGCACTGAGCGCCGCCGCTTCGTCCCAGTCGCTGGCGGCGATGTCCAGCACGCCCACCGGGGCCACGCCGTAGCGGCCGCGGGCCAGGCCACGTCGCACGGCCTGCAACAGGCGTTCGGAGGTCAGCGGTTTGATCAGCATTTCCAGAAACCCGTCGGACTGCAGGCCGCTCTGCATCGCCGTGCTGGTGTCGGCGGTGTGCGCCAGTGCCGGCACGTCCGGGTGCAGCAGGCGCAACGCACACAGCAGCCCGCTGCCGGTGCCATCGGGAAGATTGACGTCGATCAACCAGAGATCGTGGCGACGTTCGCGTGCGCAGTCGAGGGCAGAAGAAAGGGAGTCAGCACAGTCCACCGTGGCCGGGAGACCTTCCAACACAGCCTGCAAGAATCCGCGGCTGATCGGGTCGTCTTCCACCAGCAATAGACGTGGATGGGATTCCGGGCATGTGGCCATGTTCATGCTGCCTCCTTGTCAGCGATGCCGCGTCCTGATTCGCCGCCTCCAGCGGCAGTTTGCCTGGGTTTGCTAGGCGCGACAATTGTTGCGCTGCCCAGCGCGGCCTCCGTCGATCGCATCTGCGACAATACCCCCCCTTTTTGCCCGCAGCTTGTCGCCACGTGGCCAGAACCAGAAACCGTTTCGACCGTACCCCCTTCCAGACCGCGATCACCGACCTGAGCCATGACGGCCGCGGAGTGGCGCGTCGCGACGGCGAGGGCGGCAAGGTCACCTTCATCAGCGGCGCCTTGCCGGGCGAGTTGGTGCGTGCCGAACCCACCGCCCGCAGTCGCCATTTCGATGAGGCCAAGACAGTGGAGGTGCTGGAGGCATCCCCGCAGCGCGTCGCCCCGCGCTGTCCGCATTTCGGCGTTTGCGCCGGTTGCGTGTTGCAGCATCTTGAGGAATCGCAGCAGATCGTGGCCAAGCAGCGCGTGCTGATGGATAACCTTGAGCGCATCGGTCATGTCACCCCGCAGGCCGTGCTGCCTGCGCTGAGCGGCGACAACTGGGGCTATCGGCGCAAGGGCCGGTTCTCGGTGCGCCGCGTGGAGAAGAAGGCCAAGACCCTGGTTGGCTTTCGCGAGCTCGACCCGCGGTTCGTGGCCGATTTGTCCGTCTGCTACACGGTGATCCCGCAGATCGGCGAGAATATCCCGTTGCTGGCCGCGCTGGTCGAAGGCATGGACGGCAAGCGCGACATTCCGCAGATCGAATTCATTGCCGGCGACGATGCGGTGGCATTGACCATTCGGCATATGCAGCCGCTCAGCGCGCGCGACCAACAGGCCTGGATCGCATTTGCGCAGGAGCACGGGTTTGCGATCTTCCTGCAGCCTGGCGGCGTGGACAGCGTGCATCCGCTGTGGCCGCAGGAAGTGCCTTTGTCGTTCCGTTTGCCGCAATGGGATGTGGACCTGGCGTTCCGGCCGCTGGACTTCATCCAGGTCAACGCCTCGCTCAATCAAAAGATGATCGTGCACGCGCTGGCGCTGCTGGATGCCAAGCCCGACGACCGTGTGCTTGACCTGTTCTGTGGCCTGGGCAATTTCACCCTGCCGTTGGCGCGCGTGGTGCGCGAGGTCGTGGGCGTGGAAGGCGATGCCGGGCTGGTGGCGCGGGCCAAAGACAATGCCCAGCGCAATGGTCTGGACAATGCGCAGTTCTACGCCGCCGACCTGACCCAGGATCAGCGCAACGCCGCCTGGATGCGCCAGGGCTTCGACAAGCTGTTGCTGGACCCGCCACGCTCCGGCGCCCTGGAAGTGCTGCAGCAGTTACCGCTGAAGACGTTCGAGCGCATCGTCTACGTAAGCTGCCATCCAGGCTCGCTCGCGCGCGACGCCGGCTACCTGGTCAACGAGCAAGGCTTCACGCTGGTCTCGGCTGGCGCGATGGACATGTTCCCGCATACCGCCCACGTGGAAAGCATTGCGGTGTTCGAGAGGCGGTGATTGGGGTTTCGGTATTGGGGATTCGCAAGAGCGCACCCGTTGCCTTCCAATCGCCGCTGTCGCGACGCGCGTTCTTGAATCCGACTTCAAAACGCGCTCCGTGGATTGAGACGTGTTGACGTCATCCGCCAGTAGCTCCGCTTCAACAAATCCCCACGCCGAATCGCGAATCCCATGCCCACAGAAATCGAACGCAAATTCCTGGTCGCCGGCGACGGTTGGCGCAACGCCGCGCATGCAGTGGTGCCGATGGCGCAAGGCTACATCAATGACCAGGCGGCACTGCGCAATGGCACGCAGAATGCATCGGTGCGGGTGCGGATTCAGGGCGAAAGCGCATTTCTCAATCTGAAATCGCGCGAGATAGGACGTACGCGGCAGGAGTTCGAATATCCGATTCCGCTTGCCGATGCCCGCGCATTGCTGGCGCTGTGCGTAGGCGGTTTGATCGACAAACGCCGGCACCTGGTTGCCTACCAAGGCCACGTATGGGAAGTGGATGAATTCCTCGGTGACAACGCCGGGCTGGTGGTCGCTGAGATCGAACTCGAACACGCTGACGAAACGTTTGCTATGCCCGAGTGGATCGGGACCGAGGTCACCGACGACGTGCGTTATTACAACCTGGCGCTGGCCTCGCATCCGTTTAAGCAATGGGGCGGGGAGGCGTGATTCGGGATTTGGGATTCGTAAAAGCGGAGCTGCGGCTCGGTGCTTCGCAGAGCTGATTTGCGATGTGGGATTGGTAAAAGCGGCTCTCTTGAATTTCAAGTGGGTTGCCGGGCATGCGGGTTGAACGTTTGGAAGTCCAGCTTGCCGGCAATCAGGAAGATGACGGTCTTGATGGTGGACAGGCGTTTGAAGCCGCGAGCTCTGCGCTTGGCGGACTGGAACAGGCCATTGATGGCTTCAAGGAAGCCGTTGGTCTGACGGGTCTGCGCCCAGGCGACGATGCC